>JALSPY010000126.1 GCA_026985705.1 Hydrogenothermaceae bacterium
CAGCCCCCAACTCATCATTTAATTTTGCCGCTCTCTCTAAAAGTCTTGAGTGTAGATAGAATACATCCCCCGGATAAGCTTCCCTTCCCGGTGGTCTCTTTAATAGAAGTGATAGCTGTCTGTATGCATAAGCATGTTTTGTTAAGTCGTCATATATGATTAAAGCGTGCATTCCATTATCTCTGAAATATTCAGCAATTGTACAACCAACAAAAGGAGCTATATACTGCATTGTAGCTGGGTCTGATGCTGTAGCTGCAACTACACAAGTATATTCCATAGCTCCATGCTTTTGTAATGTTTCAACAATCTGTCTAACAACTGCCCTTTTCTGTCCTATTGCAACATAAATACAGTAAACATTTTCTCCTTTCTGATTAAGAATAGTATCTATAGCTACTGTAGTTTTACCTGTAGCCCTATCACCGATAATTAACTCCCTCTGTCCTCTTCCAATTGGTATCATTGCATCTATAGCCTTTATACCAGTTTGTAGTGGTTCGTGAACTGATTTTCTAGCTACAACACCGGGAGCAATCTTTTCAACTGGAGATGTATATGCTATATCCTCTATTGGTCCTTTTCCATCAATTGGTTTTCCTGTTCCATCAACAACTCTTCCAATATATCCCATTCCTACAGGTATTTCTAAAATTTTTCCTGTTCTTTTAACTCTAGTTCCTTCCTCTATTCCAGTTTCATCTCCCAAGAGAATTATACCGACGTTATCTTCCTCTAAGTTAAATGCAACTCCTAACTTTCCATTTTCAAACTCAACCATTTCGTTATACATTACTTTTTCTAAACCAAAAGCTCTAGCTACTCCATCTCCAACTTGTAAAACAATTCCAACTTCCTCAAGATTAGCTTTAGCCTCAAATTCCTCTATCTGTTTCTTTAAACTTTCTGCTATCTCTTCAGCCCTTATTGTAGACATACATTTACCTCCAATAATTATATAATTCAGCTAAAATATTATAACTTAAAAGTTAGGTGTAGATTGATTAAATTAAAACAAATATCAAAACTTACTCAGTTTAATGAGTAATTTTATACATTATTTAGCCTTATACTATTAAAATTTAATATAATAATTGTTTTCCTATGGAGAGATAAATATGAAATTAATAGTAAATGGCGAGGAAAAAATTTTTAATAAAGAGACATTAACTATAAAAGAGTTAGTCGAAGAGTTAGGCATAAAAGTTCCAAACTATGCAGTAGCGGTAGGTCTTGAAGTTATACCTAAAAGTGAGTATGAAACTTATAAATTAAAAGATGGCGATAAAGTAGAAATCGTTACTTTTGTCGGAGGGGGTTAATTTGGAAGAAATAAAGAAAGTAAGAGGTTTTCAGGATATATACGGAGAAAATGCTGAAAAGTATAGATATATAGTAAATACTGCAAGAAAAATTTTTGATAAATATAATTTCAAAGAAATTATTCTTCCTTATGTTGAGGATGTTTCATTATTTATCCGTTCAGTTGGAGAAGAAACAGATATAGTCCAAAAGGAAATGTATACTTTTAAAGATAAAGGTGGTAGAGAAATAGCCTTAAGACCTGAGGGAACTGCTTCAGTTGTTAGAGCGTATATAGAAAACAGAATATTTGCTGAAGGTGGTTATCATAAGTTTTTTTATGAAGGTGCTATGTTTAGATATGAGAGACCACAGGCAGGTAGATACAGACAGTTTCATCAGATTGGTGCAGAGTTATTTGGCATAAATAATCCTCTCTCTGATGTGGAAATTATATCCTTAGTTAAGGATATTTTGGATGTTTTAAAAATAGATACAAGATTAGAGATAAACACCCTTGGGAGCTTTGAAGATAGGAAGATATATATAGAGGAGTTAAGAAAGTATTTATCAGAAAAAAAGGAAAATCTTTGTGAAGATTGTAAAAAAAGATTAGAAAAAAACCCTCTAAGAGTTTTAGATTGTAAAGTTGAAAGCTGTAAAGATGAAACAAAGGAAGCTCCTAAACTTTACGAATATCTATCTGAAACCTCTATAAAGAGATATGAAGAGGTAAAGAAATATTTAAAGGCTTTGGATATAAACTTTGTAGAAAATCCAAGGTTAGTTAGGGGGTTAGATTACTATACAGATACAGTTTTTGAATTTATAACAGACAAAATAGGAGCACAGGGAACTGTTGCGGCAGGTGGAAGATATGACAAACTTGTGGAACAGTTAGGTGGACCTCCTACACCAGCAGTTGGTTTTGCTGCAGGTATTGAGAGATTAATGCTTTTAGTGGATGAACTACCACAGGGAGAAGATTTAATAGCTGTAATTCCTATTAATGATGAGTTTAATCTTTTAGCTTTAAAAGTAGCTAATAAATTAAGGAAAGAAAATTTAAAAGTAGAGCTTATTTTAAAAACCGGTAGTTTAAAATCAAAAATGAAGGTTGCAAATAAATTAAAAAGCTCGTATGTGATTTTTGTATCAGATAGTTATGAGCTGAAAGATATGTTAACAGGCTCCCAGATAAAGTATGAAGATTTAAATATTTTAGTTCAAACGTTGAAAAATAGTTAATCTTCACTATATTTATAGGGGCTGATTTGAAATTTCAGTTTTAAAAGGGGGTAATTATGAAAGATATTTATATAAACTTGAAAGAAGAATTAAAACATGAGGATTTTATAGAAAAGGATTATTCTTTACCAGTTGAAAGTTTAGATTTACCCTCAGAGTATTCTTCAGACAAAAAAGATTTAGATATTCATCTGTATATTATTAAAGAAAAAGATGGATATGTTTTATCTATGGATATGAAAGGAGAGCTAAAGGTTGAGTGTAGTAGATGTTTAGAGCCTTTTAATATGGATATGAAAAATGTAAGCAATGTTATGATAACCACCAAAAAACCTACAAAACAGAACCAAGAGTTAACTCAAGATGATTTAATGGTTGAGTATATAGATGATTATGAAAAATTTAATTTAACAAATTTTGTTAGAGAAGAAATACTTATACAAACTCCATTA
>JALSPY010000127.1 GCA_026985705.1 Hydrogenothermaceae bacterium
AGGATTTTTTTATTGAGATAAAAGGAAAAAAGGAAAAGTAGAGAAAAATTAGTATTTTCTTTCCTGTGGTTGATATTTAGTTATTCTTACATCTATATACTCAACTTTAGGACCATCTTCAGTGTAGTAAGATAAAGAGTGTTTTAAGAAGTTTTCATCATCTCTGTTTGGATAATCCCTTCTAGCATGAGCTCCTCTACTTTCCTTTCTTAAGACTGCAGTTGTAGCTATAGCTTCAGCTAAATCTAAAAGATTTCCTAACTCAAGGTAATTAATTAATGCAGTGTTAAATAGTTTTCCACTATCTCCCACTGCAAGATTTTTATATCTTTCTTTAAGCTCTTTTATTTTTTCTATAGCTTCAAGCATAGGTTTTTCTTCTCTAAAAATACCTACTTTATCCCACATAGTTTGAGCCATTTCCAATCTTATATCATTTATATTTTCTGTTCCCTCTTTCTTTAATAACTCATCAATCTCCTTCTGTGCCCTAATTTCTTCAGCTTTTAGATTAAATGTTATGTCATCTGGAACACTTCTAGCGTACTCTACTGCCGCCTCTCCTGCAGGTTTTCCAAATACAACAAGGTCTAATAGAGAGTTTCCACCTAGTCTGTTAGCTCCGTGAACTGATACACATGCACACTCTCCAACTGCAAAAACACCTTTAACAGGTGTCATAGATGTTTTGTAATCCTCTACATGTATTCCACCCATAGAATAATGAGCCGAAGGTCTTACAGGAATTGGCTCCTCTATAGGGTCAACACCTTCAAAGTCTATAGCTAACATTCTTATCTGTGGTAATCTTTCTTTAATCTTTTTAGCTCCTAGATGTCTTAAATCTAGATGGACATATGCCATCATCCCTTCGCCCCAACCTCTACCTTCCAGTATTTCAGTTTCTATAGCCCTAGCAACTAAGTCCCTTGGAGCTAATTCCATTTTATTAGGAGCATATTTTTCCATAAATCTTTCACCTTTGTTATTTATGAGATATCCACCTTCTCCTCTAGCTCCTTCAGTAACGAGTATTCCTGTTGACCTTAAACCTGTTGGGTGGAATTGAACAAATTCCATATCCTTTAAAGGTATTCCTGCTCTATAGCAAACTGCCATTCCATCTCCAGTTGAGCCTATAGCATTTGTATTTCTTACCCAGTAAACCCTTGCATATCCACCAGTAGCAAATATTATTGATTTTGCCTGTATAGCATGAACTTCTCCATTTCTAATATCTATTGCTATAACACCTTTAGCCTCGTCATTATCTACAATCAACTCTTTTACAAACCACTCATTTAAGAATTCAACACCATTTTTCAAACATTGCTCATACAAAGTATGTAATATAACGTGTCCAGTTTTATCTGCTGCATAACATGTTCTAGGAAAACCTGCTCCACCAAATGGTCTTTGTGCTATCCTTCCATCAGGAAGTCTTGAAAATGGAACTCCTAAATGTTCTAACTCGTAAATTCTCTTTGGAGCTTCTTTACACATATACTCAATTGCATCTTGGTCTCCTAAATAGTCAGAACCTTTTACTGTATCAAAAGTGTGAACCTCTGGACTATCTGAGGGGTCAACATTTGCTAAAGCAGCATTTATTCCACCTTGAGCAGCACCAGTATGAGACCTTGTAGGATAAACCTTTGTTATAACTCCTATTTTTAAATCTTTTGCTTTACTTGCTTCTAAGGCAGCCATTAAGCCTGCTCCACCTGCACCAACAATTAACACATCATATTTAAGCATATTAAATGTCCTCCCAAAGACTTAAGTAAAATTTATTATAAAATAAATACTATAAAAAAAGATATAATTGGAATTTTCTTTTAGATTTTTCCATACTCTTTAAGATTTTAAAAATTTCTAATCTTTTTATCTGAAACTTTATATAAATTTATTAAAATATTAGTAAGAATTAATATTGAGGAGGAAAAAATGGCTGATAAATATGCAGTTATCATAATTGGTGGAGGTCCTGCAGGATTAACTACCGCTTTAACATTAGCATCAGCAAACGGTAAATTTCCATTTGTTGAAGGAAAGAGATATTTAGTAATTTATGGGGAATATTCAGATTTAGATAAAGCATTATTAAAAAATGTGCCGGGAATACCTACAGGAACATTGGGAAAGGAACTCCTAAAGCAAATAAGAGAACAGGTTAATAGTTATGAAAATGTAGATTTGGTGAAAGGTAAAGTTGTAAAGGCGGAGGGAGAAAAAGGAGACTTTAAAGTATATTTAGAAGATGGAAAAGTTTTTAAAGGTGAAAATCTAGTTTTAGCTACTGGATTTCATAAATTTGATATAGAAGGTTTAAATGTTGAAGTGGTAGAACACCATAACTCACCTAGACCTAACAAAGTGATGTTAAAACATAATAACAACAAAGTTAGAGATGGTTTATATGTTGCTGGTTTATTAGCTGGTGAACCTACTATGTATGCTTCAGCTTCAGGTTCAGGTGCAAAGGTAGCCTGCGATATTTTATCAGAGTGGGCTGGAAAAACTGTTGTTGTTCACGATGTTCCAGATGAAAGCTAACAAATCTCATAGCTTGCTTAGACTTAAAATTTAATAATAAAAATAGTAAACAATATAAAAGGAGGCTTAAAATGGCTGAAGAAACTAAAAAAGTTAATATAGATAGAGCAAAAGTAGAGGAAGTTTTAGAGCAGATAAGACCAATGTTAAGATTTGATGGTGGAGATGTAGAGCTTGTTGATGTAGGTGAAGATGGAACTGTTTATGTTAGATTAATGGGAAGTTGTCATGGATGTGCAATGTCTCTTTATACATTAAAAGGTGGTATAGAGATGAAATTAAAGGAAGCTATACCTGAAGTTAAAGAGGTTGTAGCTGTAAATTTAGAACAACAACAACCTTGGGGAATGTAAAATAACTTTTTTTTCTTTTAACCTTTTTCCTTCTACCCTTTTAAAAACTTATAGGATAAAGGAATGGAGTTTGATTTCTTAAATGT
>JALSPY010000128.1 GCA_026985705.1 Hydrogenothermaceae bacterium
TATTTTAGCTTTACAGTTTAAAATTATCCTTAAGGTTTTAATTGAAAATTAGGGTATTTGAGGAAATAAAAAAATATTTGAAAAGTAAATTGATAGAGAAGATTGAGAAATTAGAGGAAAGGATGATAAGTTAAAAAATATATGTTTTCATCCTTATATAACTTTCATATTGGAGATAACAGGTAGAAAAATAAGCTAGGCATACTGTAAAATGGCAGTAGATTTTTTATAATCTTTTGATATTATTTTTATATCTATTGCCACTTATAAGTATGCCTCATTTAACTACTAAAACGGATTGATTTGCATATTTAACTAAATTAGATGCTGTTGAGCCCAATATCATTCTTTTAAATCCACCAACCCCCCTATGTCCTACCACTATTAAATCACAGCCATTGTTATCTGCATAGTCCATAAGCTCTTCTGCAGGTTCCCCCTCAAGAACTTTTGTATAAGCATTAAGCCCTTCACCTTTAGCAATATCTAAAGCCTCCCTTAGATATTTCTCTTCTTTAGAAATCTCTTCCCTTTCGTACTCTTCAATCTCTTCAGGAAGAATAAAATCTACTGCGGCAAACTCAAAAGGTCTAACAACTCCTACTATATGAAGCTCCCCTTCAGACAATTTCGCTAAGCTTATAGCCTTGTAAAGAGCCTTTTTACTTGCTTCTGAGCCATCATATCCAACCAAAATTTTTTGGAAAGCCATTCTACCTTCTCCTTGAAGTTTATTCTTTACACTTTATTAATCTAACAAACTTTATATATAGGTTAAAGATTTATCTTTGTTTTAAGTATTTTTAAGTTAAATATTTATCATAAAATATTTATAAAAATATTAAGTCAGAAGGATTAGAATGTTAGAGAAAAAATTATTAGAAAAACTGAGAGAAGAGTATCCAACTAAAAGTGTAAATCTTGTTGTCAAGGTTAATCCAAAATATTTAAACTTTGTTTATATGGTTGTAGATGGACATGGAAGAATAGGATTACCTAGGACTAGAAATGGAAAAGAGGGCATATTAGATATACTTGCTTCACCTGACTATATAGAGGAATTGTATAAAATCTTAGAAGATATAAAGAAAAATTATGACCAAACTTTAGAGATAGTTGAAGAGCTTGGAGATAATTGGTTAATAGCAGTCGAATAAATATTAGAGGTAAGAAAATGGAAAGATTAGTAGAAAAAGCAGAAACACTACTTGAAGCTTTACCTTTTATTAGAAAGTTTAGAGGAAAAACCTTTGTTATAAAGTATGGCGGAAATGCAATGGCAAAAGCTGATTTAAAAACTGCCTTTGCTCAGGATATATTGCTTCTGAAATATATAGGAATAAATCCTGTTATAGTTCACGGTGGAGGTCCACAGATAGGGGAAGTTTTAAAAAGAATGGGATTAGAAAGTAAGTTTGTAGGTGGATTGAGAATAACAGATAAAGAAACTATGGATGTTGTAGAAATGGTTTTAGGAGGTTTAGTGAACAAAAATATTGTTATGAATATAAATAAGTATGCTTCAGAGGATATTAGAGCTGTTGGGCTAACAGGAAAAGATGGAAGTTTAATTAAAGCTAAAAAGTTAGATGCAGAGGAATATTTCAAACAGATGGGAAATTTTAGACCTACAGAGCTTTTAGATTTAGGTCATGTTGGAGAGGTTGAAAATATTGATATAAGAATATTGAAACATTTTGAGGAGGATAACTACATTCCAGTTATAGCTCCAATAGGATTTGATGATAAAGGGAATGCATACAATATAAATGCTGATTTTGTAGCTTCTGCTATAGGGGGAGCTTTACGCTCTGAAAAAGTTATATTCTTAACGGATATAGAAGGTTTAAAAGACAAAGAGGGTAATGTTATATCCTCTATTACTGTAAATAAAATAAAAGAAATGATAGAAGATGGAACAATAACTGGTGGGATGATACCTAAAGTTAAAGCCTGCATAGATGCATTAGAAAAAGGTGTAAAGAAAACTCATATACTAGATGGGCGAATTCCTCACTGTATTCTGTTAGAAATATTTACATCTGAGGGAGTTGGAACGGAGATAACTATCTAAATAACAAATATAGATAAACTTTACCACTCATAGTTGGTAAAACCACTTCTAAAGTTGGAGGTTCTACTTTTTCAATATACTCATTATCTTTTTTTATAATCTTTCTTACAGGTTTTGGGACAAAATATTTTATTTTTCCCTTTAGAGTTTTAAAAGCAATAACATTGCCATCATACCAGAAGTAATACTGAACCTTCTGATTAAATCTAAGGCTTCCCTTTTTCTTTTGAAAATCAAGCTCTAAAAAGTATATGTTAGGCTCTATCCTTTCTAAACAATAATTAATGAGCTTATATCTACCATCAGCAAAACCACCGATAGGATTAAATTCCGCATAAGTTTTGGATAAAACTAAAATTCTGTTATCTGAATAACTTTGCTCTATTTCCTCTCTAAAGTAATAATTTAAAATGTCTTTAATATCTCCACCAAAAGCTAGGGAGTAGGTTGAAATGAAAATCAATAAAGCTTTATTTAATTTTTTTACCATTTATGATTATCTCACTGTCTTTTATTACGCTTTCATTTTTTATGACAGAATTTTTTATTTTAGCTCCACCTTCTATAGATATTCCTAAATTTACAGAGCTACCACCATTTTTAAAACAACTTTTATTAACTTTTTTACCATTGATAATAACTTTATTTTCTATAACCGAGTTTTTAATATCTTTATCCTTTATATTTAAACCACAGCTATCTTCCTCAATAACTTTTTTCTTACTTCCTGCATAATGTTTATCTTCTTCCACCTTATCATCATCTTCCTCATCATCATCTTTGAAAAATTCTTTATCTTCAAAGAAATTTTCATCGTCATCATCATCGTCTGAAACTTTTATTACACTATTACCTGACTTTATGAATACACTGTCCGCAAATACCGATGAGAATGGAATTAATAAGAATGCCATAACTATAAACAATAAACTCAAGTAATACATATAGATAAACCTCATTGGATTAATTCTGCATTATTAAATTAAGATTAAGAAATGTAAATTTCAAATATCAGTTTAAATGTGCCCGGCAGGACTTGAACCTGCGACCACCGACCCCGGAAATCGGTGCTCTATCCAGCTGAGCTACGGGCACATATATATTTAATAATTTTTTTAGTCTATCCTAATAACTCGTGAACTACTTTTACTACGAAAATACCACCGAAAAATAGGAATAGGAACATGATTAAAGCTACATAGATAGGTTTCATCCCTACACCTTTCATTTTGTTAATATTTGTTTCAATTCCCATTGCTGCCATTGCAACAGTCATAAGGAATGTGTCTATAACATTTATACCATGTGTGATATTTTGAGGGATTATTCCTATAGAGTTTACACCAACCATAGCGATAAATCCAAAAACAAAGTAAGGAATGGGTATATCCCTTAAAGAAACAGTAGCTCCGTGTAATGAGTGTTTTTTTGCTAAATATATACTTAATACTATTAATAGTGGTGCTAACATCATAACTCTGGTAAGTTTCGCTATTGTTGCTGTATTACCTGCAACTTCAGATATTGCAAATCCTGCAGCTACAACCTGAGCTACTTCGTGAACAGTAGCTCCAGTCCACAATCCATAAAGAAGGTCATTAAAATCTAATAATAAACCTGCTTTGTATACAGCTGGATATAGAAACATTGATATTGTTCCAAATATGGTAACTGTAGCAACTGCCATAGCTGTGTGGTGCATTTCTGATTTAACAACTGCAGATGTTGCTAAAACTGCAGAAGCACCACATATAGAGCTACCGGATGCTAATAGATAACCCATTGAGCTATCTAATTTAAATATTTTTGTTGAAGCATAAACTCCTATAAAGAATGTTCCCAACAACATAATTGTATCTATTATTAACCCTTCTAGTCCTACTTCCATAATATTTTGAAATGTTAGTCTAAATCCTAGAAAAACTATAGCTACCCTTAAAACTTTTTTTAATGCAAATGTTATTCCCGGTTTAAAACTATCAGGAAATTTAATTATATTTCCTACAGCTACACCAATGAGAATAGCTAAAATAAGTGGTGAAAAGTTTACAGTTTTCTTTATAAAATCTGTTGATGCTAAAATTGTTGCTACTATAGCCACCAAAACTGCCACAGATAACCCCGGTAGTATTTTTCTCAAGTCCAATTTAAAACCTCTCTTAATTTAAATATATGAAAACTATCCTAAATATATTTTTATATTTTGTCTAATAGAAAATTTCTATAGATGTATAGATAAGATGATTATTAGATTAGTAGTAATAAAATTTTACCGTAAAATAAATAAATAGTATATTTCCTAATATTTGAAGCTAATAAATAATCAAAAGTAATATTAATACTAATAAAGAATAGAGATTTTATCTTCTTTAGAAGAAATTACTTTAAGAACTTTAAAATTATTAATAAGTAGTTTAAAAGTTTAACTTAACTTTTTAAGTATCAATTCAATCAGTCTTAGTATAAATAAACTCTAAAGAGCTTTTAAAAATTAAATGCTAAGTAAATAGATATTTACTTTTTGTGTATAAAAATATATTTTATCTATATCTATAATTAAATAAGGAAATATTTGAGGAAATTAATGATTTTGAAATTTTTTGTTCTATATATACCTTTATTTTTTTTAGGTATAGTTATTTCATATTTATACTTCTCACATATGATAAGAAGTCTTCAGGTAGAAAATGTTTCAAAGGGGAAGGTAATAAAGAGCTTATTTTTTAGATTGCCAATACCAGTGATAGGTTTTTTAATAGCAGGTTTTTTAGGTAAAATCTGGGGAATTTTATCGTTATTTGCAGGTTTTACAGTTTATCAAGTTTACTTTTTAATAAAGGTTGGTAAGAGATTAAAAGAAGAAGTTGAAAAAGAGGCAGAAAGTTTAGAAAATCTAGAGGGAAATAAGAATTAATTAAGGTTAACGATGATTAACGAAAAGATAATTTTTTTAATAGGAGCTTTTGTTTTTGGAAGTATAATAGGTAGTTTTTTAAACGTTCTTATATATAGACTTCCTAGAGGATTAACACCTTTTAAACCAACATTTTCATTTTGTCCTAATTGTAAAAAGAAAATTAAATTTTATGATAATATCCCAATAATTTCATATCTATTTTTAAAAGGGAGATGTAGAAACTGTAAATCTCCAATCTCATTAAGATACCCTATAGTTGAAGCCTTAACAGGTTTTGCCTCAGTTTTAGCTTACTTAAAAACAGGTTTATCAATAGATTATGTATTTATATTTTCATTTCTAGCATTAATGATAACACTTTCCTTTATAGATTTTGATTTTAAAATCATCCCAGATGAGATAAATTTTCTTGGTTTTATTTTAGGTTTAATATATTCATTTTTTAGAGATGATTATTCATTGCTTGATGCAATTATAGGAGCAAGTGTTGGTGGAGGGTTCTTATTCACAATTGCTTATTTCTACGAAAAATTTAAAGGAATTGAAGGGCTTGGAATGGGGGATGTTAAACTAATGATATTTATAGGAAGTTATGTAGGTTGGTTTGGAGCATTATTTACAATATTCTTAGGCTCAATCTTAGGAACGCTAATAGCATTAGCAGGTGCGTTAGCTTCAAATGTAGAAGATAAAGGAAAGTATGAAATACCATTTGGTCCATATCTGGCAATAGCAGGAAGTATATATCTTCTAATAGGAGATAAAATAAGAGCTTTTTATTTTGGGGGGTAAAAGTATGGAGTTTGAAATTAAATTTAAGGTATGGATTGAAAGAGATGGGGAGGTAGTTTTTAGTTCAGCTAGAGAACAACTTTTGAGGGAAATTGACAAGGAAGGCTCTATAAACAAAGCAGCCAAGAAACTAGGTATTTCCTATAAGAAAGCTTGGCTACTAATCAAACATATGGAAGAAAGGCTTGGTTATCCAATTCTAGAGAAGAAACGGGGAGGATTTCGTGGAGGAGGTTCTAAACTTACAGAAGCAGGAAAAGAACTATTAAAAAGTTATGAGAAAGTAATAAATGAATGTGCTAAAATTCGGGAATTCAATAAATTATTTGTAGGAAAGGCAAGATGAAAGTTTACTTTAAAATAAAAACTTTTAAAAGATGGTTTAAAACAAATTTTTTTAAAATACAGAATAGTTAGAATATGGAAAAAAACATTATACCCTTTAGAAAGTATTACTTTATTTTTTTAAATGCTGGATTAATATACTTCGGACTAGCATTTATAATTGTTGGAAAAGCAAAAAACAGTTTTATCTTTTCAGATTTTGATATCCTCTTATTCTTTATTTTATCCTTTATTCCTGCCATTCTGTTTTTAATAAGATTTTTTAAAGGAAGCTCTTTTTGGAATTTAAACACCTATAAAAAACTTCTTTTAATGGCACATATACCTTTATCTATAGGTTTTTTATTAACAGTCTTAAAATCAAACTATTACTATCTCATATCAATCTTCCCTGTATTTTTGTTAAACTTTTTAATATTAACTCCCCTTAAGAAAAAATAAAGTTTGGAAAATTTAGAAAAAGCAACAAAGATAATAGAGAAGGTTTTAAAATACGACAATAATCTTTTAGGAAGAACACGAGGATTATCTGTTGTTTTAATTGAGCTTTTAAAGGATGTTGCTCCAAAGGGAATTATGGAGGATTTAAAGATACTAGATAATTTAAATACCGCAAAAAAGAGGGCTTTTTTAGAATATCTGTTAAAAGTTATAAATGAATTAAAGAAAAAAACTTCCATATCAAAGAGAGAGGAAAGTAAAGAGAAACTTCTAGATAGAAAAGCCTTTAAAAATTTTTTACTTAAAGACTTAAAGATTTTAAAACCTATAGAAAAGAGAGCTTTAAAGAGAGTAAATCTAACAGATGTTGAAAGTCTGTTTTTCTTTTCACCTAAAAGATATGAGGATAAAAGATTAAAAAAGCTTGGAAAGATTAAAGATGGAGAGTATGGTTTATTTCAACTGACAGTAGAAACTGTAAAGGAGATAAAAAAAGGTAGATTTAAAACATTGGTTATTCTTAAACAGGGAAATTATAGGCTAAATGCTTACTTTGTCCATAATAAACCTTTTCTATATGTATTTTTCAGAAAAGGAAAGGAAGTTTTTATATATGGGAAAATTAATAAGTTTGGAAATGAATTATCTGTTATTCAACCGGAAATATATAAAGATATAGATGATATAGTTTTAAATAGAGTTATTCCTGTTTACTCTTTAAAGGGAGATAACACAGTTAAGTTATCTTCGCAAACTATAAATCATCTAAGAAGAGCAATTTATAAAGTTTTGAAGGCTTATTTAAAGTATTATCCTGACTATATACCATCTGAAATTTTAAACAGATATAATTACCCATCTATTAGAAAAGCTATAAAAAATTTACATTTTCCAGATGATAATTTAGATTTGGACAGTTTAAACAAGTTTGAAACTGTATATCAAGAGAGGCTTATATTTGATGAGCTTTTTATTTTAGAGCTGGCTCAAGGTTATAGAAAAAATGTTTTAAAAAAGGAGCCTGCTGAAAAAATAATAATTAAAGAAAACTTTATAGAGGAGTTTGAAAACAGTCTTCCATTTCAATTAACAGAAGACCAGAAAAAAGCTATAAAAGATATATTAAATGATATATCAAAAGATATACCAATGAATAGACTTCTTCTTGGAGATGTTGGAAGTGGTAAAACTTTAGTTGCAATAGCATCTGCCTTAGCGGTAGCTTTAGACGGTAAACAGGTCGCTGTAATGGCTCCTACAGAGATATTAGCAAATCAACATTTTATAAACTTCCAAAATATAACATCAAAGTTTGGAATAGATTGCTATCTACTTACAGGAAGTTTATCAAAAAAGGAGAAAAAGAAAATATACTCTTTAATGGAAAGTGGAGAGGCGAAAATTGTAATAGGAACACATGCCCTTATCCAAGATGAAGTTAGATTTAAAAATTTAGCCTTAGTAATAGTTGACGAACAACACAGGTTTGGAGTTATACAGAGAAAGGCTTTAATGGAGAAATCACATAAAATCCCACATACATTGATAATGACGGCTACACCAATTCCTAGAACATTACAGATGGCAAACTTTGGAGATTTAGATATTTCTATAATTAAACAGATGCCTAAAGGTAGAAAGCCTGTTGAAACATTAATATTTTTTTCGGATGAAAGAAAAAAGATAGAAAATATAGTTAGAAAAGAATTAGATAAAGGAAGACAGGCTTATATTGTATATCCATTAATAGAAAAATCTGAAAGTTTAGACTTAAAATCTGCAGAGGAAGGGTATAAAAAATGGAAGGAAGCCTTTCCTGATAAAAATGTTGCTCTGCTCCACGGGAAAATGCCACAGGAAGAAAAAGATAAGATAATGGAAGCCTTTAGAAGAGGATTGTTTCATATATTAGTTTCTACAACAGTTATAGAGGTTGGTGTTGATGTACCAAATGCAACTGTTATGGTTATAGAAGATGCCTATAGATTTGGTTTATCTCAAATACATCAGTTAAGGGGAAGGGTAGGTAGGGGTAAGCATCCCGGTAAATGTTTATTAGTTATCCCTGAAAAGTATAAATTCCCACAAAATCCTGAAGAAAAAAGAGTTTTAGATAGATTAAAGATACTTGTTAAAACTAGAGATGGATTTAAAATAGCTGATGAAGATTTAAAACTTAGAGGTGGTGGTGATATAGTAGGAACTGCCCAATCAGGAAAGATAAATCTAGGTATAGCTGATTTAAACAGACCTCTAGATAGATTAGTTTTAGAGAAGGCTAAAAACGAAGCTGATGAGTTATTAAAAAGAGACCCATTTTTAAATAAACATCCAAAGTTAAAAGAGCTTATTTTTGAAAAGTATGGAGATAAATTTGATTTAGTTAATATAGGATAAAAAGGAGAAAAATGAGAAAGGGAGGTTTAGAGATTGAAACCTCTCTCTCCATGAGTTGCTTCATCTAATCCCATAGTTTCTGTTTCTTCATCAACTCTAGCACCACCTGTTATAGCTGAAGATATAAAGTAAAGTATAGCTGTCATTATAGCTGTGTAAACTATGGTAAATATAACACTTTCAACTTGAACTAATATTTGTCCCATTCTATCTCCGTTATCTTTTAAAGGTGAGCCATCCCAAGCTAGAGATTGTAATGCGAAAAATCCAGTTGCTATAGCACCCCAAATTCCAGCTAAGCCGTGAACTCCAAAAGCATCTAAACTATCATCATATCCAAGAGCTTTCTTAATAACAAAAACACCAACCCAACCAACTATTCCAGCAACAAAGCCTATTATTAATGCTCCTACAGGGCTCACAAAACCAGCTGCCGGTGTAATTGCAACTAAACCTGCTATAGCACCAGATGCAGCACCTAATAAAGTCGGTTTCTTAGCAATAATCCATTCCATTAGTATCCAAGATAAAACTGCTGAAGCAGTAGCAATATTAGTTGTAAGTAATGCTACACCTGCAACCTCATTTGCTCCAAATGCAGAACCTGCATTAAAACCAAACCATCCAAACCACAGTAAACCTGCACCTAATGCTGTTAACACAACTGACGAAGGTAATATAGCTTTTTTTCCATAATCTTTTCTTTTACCTAAAAGAATTGCTAAAACTAAACCTGTAATACCTGCATTTATATGAACAACTGTTCCACCTGCAAAGTCTAAAGCTCCTGCATCGAATAGAAAGCCACCGCCCCAAACAACATGGGCAATTGGAGAATATACAAATGTTAACCATAAGATTGTAAATACAATCCAAGTAGAGAATTTCATTCTTTCAATAACTGCACCTGAAGCTAAAGCTATAGTAATAGCAGCAAATGTTGATTGGAAAGCTATGAAAACCCACTCTGGAAATGCTCCAACACCAGAGACCTGTTTATAATCAATTCCATTTAGAAAAACTTTAGATAAATCTCCAACTATGTTATAAATTGCCCCTTCACCATCTGTAAATGCTAAAGAGTATCCCCATAAAGTCCATACAACTATAGCTAATGCATAGGAAGTTAAAACCATCATAACTGTATTAACTATATTTTTAGACCTAGTCATACCACCATAAAATAGTATTAATCCACCAACAGTCATTAAAACAACAAATGCAGTTGCAGTTATCATCCAAGCGGTATCACCTGTATCAATTTTAGCTTCATCACCTGCAAATGCTAAAAGAGGAATTAAAGAAGATAAAATAACACTACCAAAACTTTTTTTCATTTTTATCCTCCTTGTAATAATTTTCCACACTAGATAATATTCAGGATAAAGTTAATAACTAGAGAATTAAAGAGCTTCTTCTCCTCTCTCTCCTGTTCTAATTCTTATTGCATCCTCAACAGGAATTATAAAAATCTTTCCATCTCCAACCTTTCCTGTCTTAGCAGCATTTACTATAGCCTCAACAACCTTCTCTACCATACTATCATCAACAACTACTTCTACCTTTATCTTTGGTAAAAAGTCAATTACATACTCAGCTCCTCTGTAAAGCTCAGTGTGTCCCTTCTGTCTTCCAAAACCTTTAACTTCTGTTACTGTAATTCCAAAGTTTCCAAGCTCAGTTATTGCATCTTTTACTTCATCAAGTTTAAAAGGTTTAATAATAGCTTCTATCTTCTTCATACTTTACCTCCTAAGTTTTCTTTACTCCAAAAGCAAGATTTATGCCTAAAGATTATTTTATAAATATAACCAAATCCAAGTGGCTCCATAATAATTTTACCATAAGAATTTACAGGTTTTACTTTCAGAATGTTTAGATTTTTAGATGTTTGACTACAATTTTGTAATTTTATAACAAATTTGTTATATGGAAAGTTTTATTTTTTAGAATAAAGTAATTATATTTATTAATAAACAATTTGGAGTATTAAAATGGATATAATTACCATCACATTAACTATCTTCGTAATCATAACCATACTAAAAGGAGTTAAAATTGTGCCCCAACAACAGGCTTGGATAGTAGAGAGATTAGGTAAGTATAACAAAACATTGAATGCAGGATTAAACTTTATAATTCCCTATATAGACAGTATAAAATCTAAAATGTCTTTAAAAGAACAGGTTTTAGATATAGAGAAACAGGAGGTTATAACAAAAGATAATGTTTTAGTAAAAATTGATGCAGTAGCATACTATCAGATAACTAATCCTAAGAAAGCCTTTTACAATATAGAAAATTTAGAGTATGCAATTATTCAAACTATACAAACAACATTAAGGGATATTGTAGGTGGTATGGATTTAGATGAAATATTACAATCAAGGGAAAAGATAAATGCACAGATAAAAGATGTTCTACAGGGTGTAGCTGATGATTGGGGAGTTCTTATAAAGAGAACAGAGGTTAAGGAGATAGAACCACCTATGAATATCGTTGACGCTATGAGTAAACTAATAGAAGCTGACAGGTCTAAAAAAGCTATGATTACAGAAGCAGAAGGAAAGAAGCAAGCTCAAGTGTTAGAGGCTGAGGGATATAAGTTAGCTAAAATGCAGGAGGCAGAAGCTATAGAAAGGATTGGTAGAGCTCAAGCTGAAGCTATAAAATCTATAATGGTAGTTTTAGGAGAGGGAGAATTAGCTTCTAAATATCTAATAGGTGATAAGTTAGCTACAAACTTTGAAAAGGTTGCAAACAGTGATAATGCAAAAATTGTTATTCTACCTTCTACAGTAGAGG
>JALSPY010000129.1 GCA_026985705.1 Hydrogenothermaceae bacterium
AGCTACAGTTCCCACTCCTGAATGGAAAAGGAAAAGATTTGGTAAACCGTGGTATCCGGGAGATACTATAGTCTATAGCATAGGACAAGGATACTTATCTATAACTCCCTTTGATGGAGCGAAAATTATAGCTCCGATAGCTAACGGTGGTAAAGTTTACAGACCTAAACTTCTTAAGGCTGTCCATAATAGAGATACAGGGGAGTATAAGGAAACTGGAAAGGTTTTAATAAGAAAATTACCTGTAAAACAGGAATATATAAAAGCAATAAAGAAAGGGCTTTATCTAGTTGTTTATGGAAACAGGGGAACAGCGAAACTATTAAGTTTAGCACCTGTTAAAAATGGAGGAAAAACTGGAACAGCTCAGGTAATTAGAAAAAAAGACCCTAAACAGAAAGTGAAAAAATGGAAGTATCAAAATCACGCTTGGTATGTTTCTTTATTTCCATATGATAAACCTAGATTTGCAATGTCCGTATTTGTTGAACATGGCATAGGTGGAAGTAAAACAGCTGTTCCTATTACAAAATATATTATTGATGAACTTTATAGAAAAGGAATAATAAATGAGAAGTATTAAAAGTATACTAGCTATATATGACCCTATTATTCTTTTAATTGTTATTTTTCTTATATTTTGGAGTATTCTAAATGTTTACAGTGCAACTTTCCATGAATACTCAAACCTATATATAAAACAGGCAGTTTTTGGAGTTATAGGTCTTACAGTAATGTTTTTATTACCACTTATAGATTATAGGAAACTTTTAAACTTATCCCCTTATCTGTATTTATTTGGAGTAATTCTTTTAATAGGAGTGATGTTATTTGGAAAGACTATCTTAGGTGCTAAAAGATGGATAAATTTAGGTTTTTTTATGCTACAGCCATCTGAACTAATGAAATTTATAATGATACTTATTACGGCTCATCTTTTAGATGATAAAAAAAGCATATCTTATAAAGATATATCAATATTTTTAATAATAACTGCTATACCACTTATTCTTATACTTAAACAGCCAGATTTAGGAACTTCTATAATGGTTTTACTTCCAGTTTTAGTTATTTTATTTACAGCAGGTTTACCAAAAAAATATATATTCGGAGCAATAGGACTGTTTATTTTTCTTGCACCCTTTATATGGCAACATATGAAAGAATATCAAAAAAAGAGGATTATAAGTTTTATAAATCCTGAAGCAGACCCATATGGTAGTGCATATCATATAATTCAGTCAAAAATAGCTATAGGTTCTGGACAGCTTACAGGAAAAGGATTTTTAGAGGGAACACAATCAAAACTTTTTTTCTTACCGGAGCAACACACAGATTTTATATTTGCAACAATTGGTGAAGAATGGGGATTTTTAATGTCTGCTTTAATTGTACTCCTATATCTAATTTTAGGGATAAGAATAGTATTGTGGGGATTAAAAATAAAACATATGGCAGGTAAATATATATGTTTTGGCTCAGCAGGTTTAATTACATTACAGGCATTTATTAATATATCAATGACAGTTGGATTTGCACCAGTTGTTGGTATAACTTTACCACTTATTAGTTATGGAGGGACTTCATTAATAACATTCTGCTTAATAATTGGATTAGTATTATCCGTAATAGCTGAATATAAAAGAAAAACAATACATTTTTGAGGTTGGTAAAATGAAAAGATACAAATTTAAGAATTTAAATATTGTTTATACAGAGAAAGAAGATGGTAATATGAAAGATAAGAAAATAAGAGAAAATTTTTTAAAGAAAATAGGTTTGAAATATATCTATATTCCTAAACAGGAGCATACAAATATAGTTGCTCCATTTGTGAATATGTCAGCTCCTGCAGACGGATTGTACACAGACTTAAAAAAAGTTCCAATAGGTGTTTTAACTGCAGATTGTATGGCAATAGTGATTACAGATTTCAAATCTTTGGTGGTTTTACATGCAGGATGGAGAGGATTATTTTCAGGAATAATAGAAAATGGTTTAAAGTATTTTAAAGAAAAAAGTAGTCTGTTTGCCTACATATCTCCAAGTATAAGAGATTGTTGTTTTGAGGTAGATCAAAATTTTATAGAAAGGTTGGAAGAATACAGTATAGATAAAAAATTTCTTATAGAAAAGAATGGAAAATACTATTTTTCATTACAAGATTTAGCACTGGAAAAGTTAAAGAGGAATGGTGTTTCAGAAGTAGTTGATGAGAATATATGTTCTAAATGTGGAAATAATGGAAATATCTTTTCATATAGAAATGGAGATATAGATGAAAGAATTCTAACTTTAGCTTATTTAGAGTAAATTTTAAAAATTATCGTTATTTTTACAATCTAATTTAGTTATATTTCATTAAATTGAAATAGACAAAGATATATTTAAATAAGTTATAATTATATACAAAGAAACTTGTTTATAAAGAAACTTGTTTATGGAGATAGAAAAATGAGCTTAAGAAGTTCTGTAACTGGATTTTTATTAATAATTGGACTTTTAATAAGCCCAACTTTAGCATTTGAAAATTTGAATGCAAAGGAATTTAAGGAAAAATTAGAAAAAACTAAAAATGCAATATTAATTGATGTAAGAACTCCTAAGGAATATTTAGAGGATGGTCATATTCCAAATTCTAACTTAATACCTTTACAAATCTTTGAGTATATATATTTAGGAGGATTAAAAGACAAGTCTGTTTTTGTATACTGTAGAAGTGGACACAGAAGTGCAAAGGCAAGTGAAATTTTAGAGAAAATGGGAATAAAAAAGATTTATAATCTAAAAGGAGGTTTCCGAAGCTGGAAATCTGCAGGTTTTCCTGTAGAATATGGTTATAAGTAATAACTAAAATTAGTAGGTCAGATGATTTTAAATGATAGACAGATTAAAGAGCTAATAGATAATGGCGAAATTTCAATAGAACCTTTAAATTTATCTCAAATTCAACCTTCTTCTGTTGATTTAAGGCTTG
>JALSPY010000130.1 GCA_026985705.1 Hydrogenothermaceae bacterium
AATTCAAGAGAGAATAAATAAATTTATAGAACTTAAAAGAAAAGGATATAAACTAAATAAAAAAGAAGCGAGATGAAGAAAAATCGAAAGTTTACATTAAATTTGTAGTAAACCAAATAAAAAAAAGAAAAATAAATTTTATTTTAAATTTTAGAGAAATTTTTAGCAGAAACAATAACAATATTGCTTAGTACAAAAAAACATAGAAAACAAAAGTCGTTCTGTAATTTTAAACTTATTCATAAAATAATTTTCTATAATCTATTAATCAATTTATTGTTAGGAGTTAAAAATGTTTATTGTTGGGAAAAATTTATCTAAAGTTTATCAGTTAGAAGGTGGTGAGAAGGTAGAGGCTTTAAAGGGAGTTAATCTAGAGATAAGAAAGGGAGAAATGTTAGCATTAATGGGTCCATCCGGCTCAGGTAAAAGCACACTTTTAAATCTCCTAGGAGGAATAGATAAACCTACTAAAGGAGAAGTTTTTATAAATGGAAAAAATATCAATAGGATGAAAGATAGAGAATTAGCAAAATTTAGAAATAAAAATATAGGTTTTGTTTTTCAGTTTCATTATTTACTTCCAGAATTCACTGCCCTTGAAAATGTTATTATTCCAACTCAGTTTTATAGATATATGAAACCTAAAGATGCAGAAAAAAAAGCTAGAAAATTATTAAGTAAACTCAATTTAAAAGATAGAGTTTATCACAGACCTTCACAAATGTCTGGTGGAGAACAGCAAAGAGTTGCTATAGCACGGGCTGTTATAAACGAGCCAGAGATTATACTTGCTGATGAGCCTACAGGAAATTTAGACACTGCTAATACAGAAGTTGTAATGGATATATTTACAGAACTAAATAGAGAAAAAAATATAACGATAGTCATTGCTACCCATGACGATTTTGTGGCAAGCTTTTGTAATAGAATTGTTAAGTTGAAGGATGGAGTAATAGAAGAGGAGATTATCAACTAAAAAGATTATTTTTATAAACAGATAATAAAATAGTATTGAAAACAAATTTTTGATTTTATGATATATGTTAACTTGAAATTAAGAATTTTTGCATATATTAGCAATATCAGAAAATTTGATAAAAACTAACTAAAGGGGTTATTAAGATGTTTGAGAAATTTACAGAAAGAGCAAGAAGAGTAATATTAAGAGCAAGAGAAATCGCAAATGAATATAGAAATAACTATTTAGGTAGCGAACATCTATTACTGGCTCTATTAGAGCTAGAAGATATACCAGTTTTAGTTTTAACAAGATTTGGTTTAACAGTTGATAAAGTTAAGAAAAGTTTAATATCCCAGATGTCTAAGGGAAATTATAGCGGAGAAATATTATTTGCACCAGATGCTAAAAGAGTTTTAGAGAATGCAGTAGAGGAAAGTAAAATACTCCATCATCAGATAGTGGGACCAGAGCATATCTTTATAGGAATAATTAGAGAAAAATCTGGATTAGGTGGAAGAGTTTTAAGGGGATTTGGTATAGATGAATACTCTGTGAGAAGGGAAATTTTACAGATATTAGGTGAAATACCTCCACAAGAGAAATATAAACAGGTTCCAACTCCAAATATAGATAGATACGGTAGAGATTTAACAGCTTTGGCTAGAGAAGGAAAACTTGACCCTGTTATAGGTAGGGAGAGAGAAATAGAAAGAGTTATTCAAATACTTTCAAGAAGAAGAAAAAACAATCCTGTTCTTATAGGAGAGCCGGGTGTTGGTAAAACTTCTATTGTTGAAGGGTTAGCACAGAGAATAGCTGAAGGTAAGGTTCCTGAAAATTTACAACAAAAGAGAATTGTTGCATTAGATTTAACTGCATTGGTAGCTGGGACAAAGTATAGAGGACAGTTTGAAGAGAGAATTAAAAATATACTTAAAGAGTTAGAAAAAGCACCTTACATAATTCTGTTTATAGATGAATTACATACACTTGTAGGAGCAGGTTCAGCAGAAGGCTCTTTAGATGCTTCAAATATGTTAAAGCCTGCATTAGCTAGAGGTGAGATACAGGTTATAGGAGCTACAACTTTAGATGAGTATAGAAAACATATAGAAAAGGATGGAGCTTTAGAGAGAAGATTTCAACCTGTGTTAGTTGACCAACCGTCTCCAGAGGATACTATAAAAATATTAAACGGCTTGAAGAAAAAGTTTGAAGAATTTCACGAGGTAGAGTATACGAAGGAAGCAATAGAAAAGGCTGTAGAATACTCAACAAAATACATTACTGATAGATATTTACCTGATAAAGCGGTTGATTTAATAGATGAAGCTGGAGCTTTAGTAAGAATTAGAGAGATGGAATTACCTCCTAAACTTAAAAAGTTAGAAAAACAGATTGAGAAATTAGAAAAAGAAAAAGCTGAAGCTGTAAAAGAACAAGATTATGAAAAAGCAGCTGAGTTAAGGGATAAAGAGTTAAAACTAAGAGCTAAGTATGAAACTCAAAAGGCAGAGTGGAGAGAAAAGAGAAAAGAGAAGAAACCTAAAGTTAAATCTGAAGATATAGCGACTGTTGTTTCAAAATGGACAGGAATACCTGTAGCTAGACTTACAGAAACAGATGCACAAAAACTTTTAAAAATAGAGGAAGAATTACATAAAAGAGTAGTTGACCAAGATGAAGCTATAAAGGCAATAGCTAAAGCTATAAGAAGAAACAGTGTAGGACTAAAGGGAAGACACAGACCAATAGGAGTTTTCCTATTTCTAGGACCTACAGGTGTTGGAAAAACTGAAACTGCGAAGGCATTAGCAGAATATCTGTTTGGGACTGAGGACGCTTTAATAAGATTTGATATGTCTGAGTATATGGAAAAGTTTGCCGCTTCTAGATTGGTAGGAGCACCTCCCGGATATGTAGGATATGAAGAAGGTGGGCAGTTAACAGAGGCAGTAAGAAGAAGACCATACTCTGTTATACTTTTTGATGAGATAGAGAA
>JALSPY010000131.1 GCA_026985705.1 Hydrogenothermaceae bacterium
TTCCCTTTGGAACGGTAGGCGGTCTTATAGCCTGAACAAAAACAGAATGTTTATAAAGCTTATCTCTTAAATCCAAAGCTTTCTTTTCATTACCCAGAATGTATGTGATTATAGGTGTCCCAAAGCATCTTATATCAATTCCTACATCCTTTAATCCATTAACCAAATACTCAACATTTTCGTAAAGTTTTCTTACTCTAAATTTTTCATCCTCAATCTTCTTTAGATTTTCCAGAGATATAAAATTCTGTATTGGGGATAAAGCAGTAGAAAAAATAACAGTTCTAACCTTGTTTATCAAAAACTCAATTACATACTTACAACCACAAACAAAAGCCCCATAACTACCAACAGCTTTTGATAAAGTTCCTATCTGGATAATATTTTCAGTAGGTATCATATTATAATGGGCTAATGTGCCATAACCTTTTCCTAAAACTCCTGTGCCATGTGCATCATCTATAATCAAGATAGCATTATACTTATCAGCCAAAAATTTTAAATTAGGTAAATCGGCTATATCCCCCTCCATACTGAAAACACCATCTGTGATGATAAATCTAAATCTACTATTATCTTTTTTTAACAACTCCTCTAGATGATTTAAATCCTTATGTCTATATATATACCTTTTAGCTTTAGAAAGTCTAACACCATCTATTATAGAAGCGTGATTAAGCTCGTCGCTAAATATAGCATCCTCTTCGCCTGCTAATGCAGATATTACCCCAGTATTAGCTAAATAACCACTTCCAACAACAAAACAGCTTTCACTGTTTTTAAATTTAGCTAAATACTCCTCTAACTCTCTTTGAATATCTAAATAACCAGATATAAAGGGGGAAGCCCCACTACCAAGAGATAAATTTTCTAAAAAATTTTTTAATTTTTCCTTTGTTTCTTTACAGTCCTTTAATCCTAAATAATCATTTGATGAAAAATCTACAATATCTCTATCTAAAACTTTTCTTTCTCTGTAAAGAAAGTTTTTCTTTAAATTCTCAATTTCAACCTGTATAAAATCTTTAAAATTCATCTACCTTGATTTAACTTCTACTTCTTCATCTCTATCATCTTTTTCTAAAATTCCGTAGAATATCTCAGATATAAACTGTTCTGGGTCATCTACTATTTTCCCTTTCTTCCCATCTAAAAGATATGCAAAAACCTTGGCCTGTATTAATCCTATAAATAACATTGCTGTTCCTTCAGGGTCTATACCCTTTTTTATCACTCCCTCACTTTGACCTTCCCTTATTAAATCACCTACTTTTCTTTTGTAGCTTTCTATGAACTCTTTTAATATTCTGTAAAATTTTTTGTCATCTGACCTTAAAAACTCAAAGCACAAAACAGGGACAGCTCCTTTTGTTTCTTCTAAAACATTTATATGTGTTCTTAAAATTTGGTATAACCTTTCTTTAACAGATTTTTCCGTTTTTTCTGCTTCATCTGCACTTCTAGAACATCTTGAAACATACCTTTCTATTATTTCAAAGATAATATCATCCATTGATTTAAAATGTTTAAATATGGCAGCATCTGTGATACCTAGTCTTTCAGCCACATTTCTTGCAGTAAACTTTCTTAATCCTTCATTTACTATTATGTCAGCACTTACTCTTAATATTTTTTCTTTTGTTGGTAATTGCTCAAAATTTTTAACATTAACCATATTTATCTCCTTCCTCAGAAAATTTTATTATCTTACAAAACTGTTCTAAAGGTATACTTGCTCCAGCTGCATTCTTATGTCCACCACCACCGAGTATTTTAGCTAATTCTAATGCGGAAGGACTTTGTCCTTCTACACTTCTAAAGCTAAATCTAACCTGATAACCTTTTATATTAAATAAAGCTACTGCTTCACCTAATTTTTCAGCAAGTATATTTCCTATTTCTGATTGAAAGTTTCCTACATTAAAGGCTTTTACTGTAAACTTATCTATCTTTAATATGGTTGGTTCTGCAGTTTCCACAAAATTATTTATAATATATTCAACAAGATCAGATAAAACTTTTCCCTTTTCAATAATTTCATCAGTATTATTGTTTTTAATAAAGTTTATAACTTCATCTGGTTTATCTGCAAATCTATATAGATATAAGTTTGCATATTTAGTTTCGTCTCCATATTCCCATTTCCATAAATCTTTATCTTCAACAAGTTTTATAATCTTAGGTATGTTATTTTCACCATATAAATACTTCCAAGTTAAAGATGCCCCTGAACTGTTATTATCAAATACAAATTTGAAGTTTTTAAAATCCTTTTCAAACTTTTCTAACTTGTCTTTAACTCCGATATGGTGGTCTATATTTATAACTTTTTTAGCTTTTTTTAGAATTTCTTTTAATTCTTCGTCTCTTAGGGAGAAATCCGTTATATAAACTGTAGTGTTCTCATCTATTTCATTTAGTATAGGCTCTATATCTTTCCTATCATATCCGTGCTTTAACGGAAATTCTTTACACTGTGGATATTTGGTCTTTAAAACTGCTGCTGAAAATGTTCCATCTGTGCAGTTTTTATGATAAATACATACTATTTTTTTATTCATATCATCCATTATATTTCCTCAGTTAGAAAAAACTAACTTTATTTTTAAATTTATTTTATATTAAAAAACTTTTAAAGCAAATATTATGGTATTTAGTTAAAGATTTCGATTAGTATAAATATGTAGAGCTTACACTTGTTTTTTTATAAAAAAATTCACTATATCAAAAGATAAAGCAAAAGTTTATTCTAAATCTAATCAGAATTACATAGAGAGCTTTAGTCTTTGCTAGATGAAACTCCCTATTTACTTGTTAACTAAATAATAAACCCAAATTTCTAATTTAAACCTTAAAAATAATTTTTAAACTGTAAAGCTAAAATAAAAAAGTGAATTTAAGTAAAAAAACCTTCCAAAGAAACGGCCTTAATATTCTCAATTCCTATATACTTTAATCTG
>JALSPY010000132.1 GCA_026985705.1 Hydrogenothermaceae bacterium
ATTTTATGGAAATGGTAAAAAGGCTATAGCTTTAGCAGTTCAGAGACAGATTAGTAGTGATACATTAAAAACGATAGAGGAAGTTAAAAATAAAATTGCCCAACTAAAAGAGAAGTATCCAAATTTGAATTTTGAGATAACAGACACACAGGAAAATATTATCAGATTAAGTAATATTAATATGTTAGAAGCTCTTCGTGATGCAATAATTATGACCTCATTGGTTATATTCTTTTTCCTAGCAAACCTAAGACAGATGTTTATATCTGCACTGGCTATTCCATTTGTTTATGGAATAACTATAGCTTTTATGTGGCTATTTAATATGGAGTTTAATATAGTTTCTCTTACAGGAATAATACTAGCTTTAGGTATGTTAATAGATAATACGGTAGTTGTTTTAGAAAATATAGAGAGACATTTAAATGAGCTTAAAGAGGAAATTAAAAAGGCTGTAATTAATGGAACAAAGGAAGTTGTTTTTCCTGTGTTAGCTGGAACAATTTCAACAACTGTTGTTTTAATACCTCTTTTATTTGTTGGAGGTTATCCAGAGAAGATATTTAGACCTTTAGCTGAAACATTAATAATAGCTGTGATAGCTTCTTATATAGTTTCCATAACTTTTATACCATTAATAGCTCCATTTTTATTAAAGAGAAGCAATAATAAAAATAGATTAGAGAGGATTATTTTTAATATTTCAGAAAAAATTTTGGAGCCTTTAAAAAATTTGTATGTTTTTCTAGTTATTTTAGTTTTTAGAAATAAGAAATTAGCAATTTTATATTTCGTTGGAATATTAATTCTATTTATTGGAAGTGTGAGGCTGATAATACCAATTGTTGGTAGGGAAATAATGCCTCCTATGGATACTGGAATTGTAAAAGGGAAGATTGTTGCAGATAGTAATCTCTCTATAGATAAAGTTGAGGAAATTGTAAAAAAAATTTCAGATATATTGAGAAATGATAAAAATGTAAAAATGTTCTATATATCCGTTGGTTCAGAGGCAGGAGTTTTCAGTATGGGAAAAGCTGAAACTCCACAGACAATAAATTTAACTATTCATTATGTAGATAGATTTAATAGAGATAAAACAATATGGCAGATAGAGGAGGAGTTAACTAAAAAGATATGGGAAATTCCTAATATTAAGTATGTAAACATATACGATTATGGGGCTACTCCACTTTCAACAATTAAAGGAAATTTAGACATTATGATTGCAGGTGATAATCTTGAAACTTTAGATAAATTGGGAAATCAGATTTTAGAAATTGCCTACAAAACTAAAGGTCTTTTATCAGTTTCTAAAAGTTGGGATTATGACAAGGTTGTTTATAATTTAAATATAGATAAACAGAAAGCTTTAGAGTATGGATTAACTCCTTACAGTATTGCTTTACAGATAAGCTCTAAAATAAGGGATATCCCAGTATCTTTATTAAGTGTTCCTAATGAGAAATCTCTTCAAATAAAACTTTCATATATAGAGAATTATAGGGATAACCCTTTAGATATATACAATCTCTATTTAGAAACTAAAAAGGGTAAAATTCCTCTTTCTGCTGTTGCCAAATTGGAAAAACAGATTGAACCGACTATTATAACAAGGGAAGGTTTAAACTACACGATAGATATAATAGGATACAGACAGAAAGCCTCTATAAGTCATATTGTTGAAAACTTTGATAGGGAGTTTAAAAAAGCTAATATAAAGATACCACCAGATTACACACTTTCTCATGAAGGTGATATAAAGGAAATGAATGACGCATTAAAAAGAATGGTTAAAGCAATTGGTTTAGGAATAATTTTATTATTCTTTGCATTAGCTCCTGTTTTTAGCTCTTTTTTATCCCCTATAGCGGTAATATTTGCTATACCTCTATCTATAATAGGAGCTAGTTGGTCTATATTGGCTATGGGATACCACCAATCTATGCCGGGAATGATGGGAATAGTTTTGTTAGCAGGGATAATAACTAACAACTCAATTTTATTGATTGATTTTATACAGGAAGCTTTAAAGAGAGGTAAAAATCTAGAGGAAGCTATTATTGAAAGTATAAAAATAAGAACTAGACCTGTTTTAATGACTGCTTTTGGGACCTCTGCTGGTTTAATACCTATAGCTTTAGGAATGGCTTTAGGTTTAGAGAGGTTAGCTCCTTTGGGAACTGTAGCTATAGGAGGTTTAATTGTAGGAACTTTCTTAACATTGGTTTATGTACCTCTATTTTATTACTTTTTATTTAAATTTTCTCTAAAATCTCAATCTAAATTTGGAATGTAAACTTTGTTTTAAATTTTTCTGTAGTTGTTAAAATTTCTATAAGTTTATTTTTAAGTAATCTATTATCTGGTTCTATAATTTTTTCATATAGTAGCGGATATTTTTCTTTTATAGTCGGTAAGTATTTATCTAATAGTTTTTCTATTTTTAAAAATTCTTTAACTTCTTTCCAATTTAACTCATAAAAATGTTTTAATATTTCCTTTCTTTTATAGATAAATAAGCGGCTAAAACCCTGTTTTTTTAAACTGGGATACAGCTGCTTGACATTTTTAAAATTCTTTTTAAAATAATTTCCAACATATCCCGTTGCCCTAAAAGGGTTGCAACGAAAACTAAGCGGGATATGTAAAGAAGAAAAACAAAACAATAAAAAGAGAAAGTAGCCGTAAGTCTGACAGGTAAATTTTCTGTCAGATAGCGGTAGCAAGGTGTGATGACCGCCTGAGTAGGGTAAGGTCGCATTAAGCGACAAACCCCTACAGAAGCTACCGATTAAAATCGGTAGTAGTTCTCTTATCTCTTCATATGTTTTCTTCTCACAATTATTAGACATTCAGTAATATCTATTATTGATTATAATTAAAATTAACAAAAACTTTAGAGGAGAGAATTGAAAATGAGAATGTCTGTTTATTTTGCTCCT
>JALSPY010000133.1 GCA_026985705.1 Hydrogenothermaceae bacterium
AAACCATCTATCATTTTGTTTTTTTCAACAATTCCAACTGAAAAGCCGGCTAAATCATACTCTCCCTCTTTATACATACCGGGCATCTCTGCGGTTTCTCCGCCTATTAACGGACAGTTTGCCATTTTACAACCTTCAGCAATACCCTTTACAACATCTATAGCAGTTTCATTTTTCAATTTCCCTGTAGCAAAGTAATCTAAAAAGAATAGAGGCTTTGAGCCTGTAGTTATTAAATCATTAACACACATAGCTACCAAATCTATTCCTACTGTATCATGTCTATCTAAAGCTTGAGCTATCTTTAATTTGGTTCCAACTCCATCTGTTGAAGCTGTTAAAACTGGCTCTTTGTAATTAGCTATTTCCAATAAAACTGCTCCAGCAAAACCCCCAATGTTTGCTAAAACAGATTTGTTAAATGTATCTTTTACAAAATTTTTTATACCTTCTACAAATTTGTCTGCCTTTTCTATATCAACACCTGCATCTTTATATGTAAGCATATTATCTCCTTTATATAGAATTAGTTAAAAAAATTATATGGAATTGTCATAAACATTACAAAATCATAAATAAAGAGTTAAAATAACTGGTTAATTAAAATTCAGATTGGAGGTTTTCTTTTTATGAAATTTAAAAAAGTTATAACATCTACATTGGCATTATCATTATCTATCTCTTTAATAAGCTCTTGTAATGAAAATCCAAAGGAAAAGGCAAAAGCTGAAACCACAAAAAATTCTGTATGTTTACCTGCTGAAAAGGTAGATAAAGAAAAAATAAAGAAATCCTTATCTGTGTTTGGAGCTAATTTTGATGTGGTAAAAGTTGAGAAATCACCTATAGACAGTTTATATAAGGTTATTATTAAGTCTGGGGAAAGATATGCAGTTGTTTATATGGACTGTAAACTGCAGTATGCAATTGTAGGTAGTATGCTAGAGTTAAGCTCTAAAAGAGATTTAACTAGGGAGACTATTGTTAGTTATCAGATAGAAGCCCAAAAGGAAAAGACGGAAAAATTAAAAAAATTATTGGGAGAAGAAAAGTTTGAAGAGTTAAAGAAAGTTTTAGGTATGAATATAGCCCAGCTTAACTTAGTTGAATTAAAGAACATTCCTAAGGAAGGAACAATAATATATGGAAATCCCAATGCTAGTTATACCGTTTATGTAATATCTGACCCAGAATGTCCTTTCTGTGCTAAACTTCATCAAAGTATAAAAGAAATAATAAGCAAAGACAAAGATGTTAAGTTTGAAATTATACTATTCCCATTGCCATTCCATAGACATGCAAAGGGAATAGCTGAAAATATAGCTAGTCAGTCAGATATGGAAAAGAGAAAAGAGCTTTTAGACAAGAGCTTTGAGGCTGTAAGTAATAGAGATTCTTCTGAGTTGGAAAGATTAAGTAAAGAGAATGAAAAAGGAGCTAAAATTTTAGAGAAACATAAAGAATTTTCAAAGTCTGTAAACTTAAGAGGAACACCTATGATTATATTCCCTGAAGGTATAGCCGTAGGTGGTGCTATCCCTACTGAAACTTTATATAAAATGATACAAATATTAAAAAACAAGTAAAATAATAGCCCTTTTGGGCTATTTATAAAAATGAAAAAAAAGATTTTAGAAGTTAAAAATCTAACAGTTTGGTATAAGGACGAAGAGAGAAAGAACTTAATATTAGACAACATCTCTTTTGAGCTTTTTTCAGATGAAATTTTAGCTTTTATTGGTAAATCAGGCTCAGGAAAGAGTATAACCTGTTTCACTATTCTAGGTTTGTTATCAAAAAATTTTTTAGTTGAGGGAGAAATTATATACTACGATAAAGATAGAAAGATAAATTTGTTAGAGCTTTCTGAAAGGGAAAAAAGGAAGATAAGAGGAAATAAAGTATCTATGATATTTCAAGAACCTTCAATGGCGTTAAATCCACTTTTAACTGTAGGAGAACAGATTATAGATACGATTCTAGCTCATAAAAATATGTCCAAGGAGGAAGCAAAAAAACTTGCTCTTAAATCTATGAAATTGGCTCAAATTCCAGATGTGGAAAGACGATTTTATCAGTATCCATTTGAGCTATCCGGAGGATTAAAGCAAAGGGTTGCAATTGCTATGGCAATAGTTAACTCTCCCAACATACTACTAGCGGATGAACCAACAACAGCCCTAGATATAACAGTTTCAGCTTATATTCTTAGATTATTTTTAAAACTAAAAGAAGAGTTAAATCTCGGGATAATCTTAATAACCCACGATTTTGGAGTTGTGGCAGAGGTTGCTGATAGAGTAATGGTTATTAAAGATGGAAAAATAGTAGAGTATGGAGATGTATTTCAGATATTTAATAATCCCAAAACGGATTACACAAAGGAGCTTTTAAACTCTAGATTTTCTTTAAAATTTTAAATCTTTATCCATATATATTTTAGATGCCATAACCCCTTTCTGTTTATAATATTTCCCTCTGTAGCCTTTTTCTGCAGGTTCCTCCATTTTTGCAAAAACTAACTGACAAATTCTCATATTTGGATAGATTTTTAAAGATCTAGAATTCGCATTGAAAAATTCTAATGTTATATTTCCCTCAAAACCTGCATCAACCCAACCTGCATTCTCTATAAATAAACCTAATCTTCCTAAAGATGACCTTCCTTCAACAAAGGCAGTAATATATTTAGGTAATTTTATATATTCAACTGTTGTAGCTAAAACAAACTGTTTAGGTTTTATTATAAAACCATCTTCTTTTATTTTTATTTTTTTTAGAAATTTACCAATATTTTTATCTAAAACATCAATTACCTCTATATCATCAGGAAAAATTATAAATTCATCTCCAAGCCTTAAATCAACAGAAGAAGGTTGAATTTGAGATAAATTTAAAGGCTCTATTGAAATTTCGCCATTATCTATTAGCTCTTTAATC
>JALSPY010000134.1 GCA_026985705.1 Hydrogenothermaceae bacterium
CCAGCTCTAGCTCTTCTTATCGCCTCAGCTACTGTTTTTATAACATGCTCTTGGTCAATAACTCTCTTATGTAGCTCCTCCTCAAGTTTTAAAAGTCTTTGCATTTCTTCTTCTTTTAGTTTAGATATAGGAATACCTGTCCAATCTGAAACAACTTCAGCAACATCGTCCTCACTAACAACAGTTTTTTCAGCAACTTTTTTCTCCAATTCTTTAATTTCTTTTTCTATTTTAGCTTTTTCTATTTTTAATTCGGCTTCTTTTTCATAATCTCCCTTTTCAGCTGCTTCAATTATCTTCTGCTCTAACTCCTCTAACTGTTTCTTTAGTTGTTCTATCTTCACATGCTCACTGTCAGAATTCATTTTAAGCTCTTTTAATTCCTTCTCTAATTTTGCTTTTTCTATCTTTAGCTGTGCTTCCTTTTCATAATCTCCCTCTAGTGAAGCTTGGACAATCTGCTCATCTAAAACTTTTATTTTTCTTTCCAGCTCTATAACTTCAGGTGGAGCATAGACCAGTTTTAGTTTTTTTCTAGCACAAGCTTGGTCTAATGCATCTATAGCCTTATCTGGTAATTTTCTATCTTGGACATATCTATGTGTTAGTTTAGCCGCCGCCTCTATTGCAGAATTATCTATTTTAACTCCGTGGTGTTTCTCTAATCTTGGCTTTAGGGCTTTTAATATCTCTATTGTTGTTTCAACATCTGGCTCTTCTACATATACAGGTTGAAATCTTCTTTCTAATGCTGGGTCTTTCTCTATATACTTTCTATATTCATCTATAGTTGTAGCTCCAATAACTCTTAATTCACCTCTTGCTAAAGCTGGTTTTAGTAAGTTTCCTGCGTCTGTTGAGCCTTCTGTTGCACCAGCACCGACTATTGTATGTATTTCATCAATAAATAGAATTATATTTCCATCTTTTTTAACTTCATCAATAATTCCTTTTAATCTTTCTTCAAACTCACCTCTATATTTGGTTCCAGCTAATAAAGCTCCCATATCTAAAGCTAAAATTCTCTTATCATAAAGCTCCTCTGGAACTTCTTTATTAACAATTTTCTGAGCTAATCCTTCAACTATAGCAGTTTTACCAACTCCAGCTTCACCAACTAGAACTGGATTGTTTTTACTTCTTCTAAGTAAAACCTCTATAACCTGCTGAATTTCTCTCTCTCTACCTATAACAGGGTCAAGCTTTCCGTCTTTAGCTAAAGCTGTTAAATCAACAGTAAATCTCTCAAGTGGAGATTTTTCCTCTTCAGCCATCTCTTTTTGTATATTTTCTCCTTTCATTTCTTTTTCTCCTCCTGTTAATATTTGTTGTAAAATTTTTCCTGCAATTGTATTAGTATTATCTATTAAAGAAGATGCTATATAAAGTGGTTTAACTTGGGCTTCTCCACTTTCTAATGCTCTTTTCTCTGCATCTTCCATAACCTTTATAAGTTTGTTAGCGTAGATTTTACCGCTCTTTGTCCCTAAAACTTCCTCTGTAATTTTTACTATTACCCTATCTGGAGATAGACCTACTTCATCTATCTGTTTTATAAAATCAGACTTTTCTATTACTTTATATAAAACTGCTGATAAACTAATCTCTCCATTTATAAAAGCTGAAGCAGTTTGTTCATCCATTACTTTTAGTAATGAGGACTTTATCTGTTCTAATTGTCCCTTTAACTCGTTTTCATATCTTGTAATTCTTTCATATTCAAATCTCGCAGAACTACCAAACCCTCCCCAGAATGAGCTTTCTTCGTATCTTAACTCATTTTCTAACTGTCTCTTTGTAGCTAAAACTCTCTTTAATTCTTCTTGTATTTTTGTTATGCTACTTTTAATCTGTGTTAGTTGATTTTTTAAGTTTTGGAGATATTCAATGTATTCTTTTGTAGATTTATCAACTTGTTTATATAGATCATTAAGGTTCTCTTTTATCTTTTCTTTTAAATCTCTAGTATCAATTCCTCTTTTTTCTAAAACCTTTATTAATGGACTATCCTCTATTGATAGAAAAGCCATTAATAAATGGTCTGTATCAACTAATCTATCTTCTCTTTCCTTTGCTATACTTTTAGCTCTATCTAAAATGTTCTTTGAACGAATATCTAATAGATTTTCACTAAACATTATTTAACCTCCTAAAATAATTTTAGTATATTTTTATAAAATTTTTTTAGTATTTATCTATTAATATAAACAGTATTTATTAATTTTGCAAGCTTTTTTGATTTTACTTTGGAAACTAAATTTATTAAGCTATTTGTTAATGGATTAAATTTGGGGGTTTTTCTTTGAAAATTACAGTTATAGGTGCTGGATATGTTGGGTTAGTAACTGGAGCTTGTTTATCTGAAGTTGGACATGAGGTAATGTGTGTTGAAAAATTACCTTCAAAGTTAGAAATACTCTGTAGAGGTATGTCTCCCATATATGAGCCCGGGTTAAATGAATTAATTCAGAAAAATATGAAAGAAAACAGACTATTTTTTACAGATAAAATTGAAGATGGAATAAAGTTTTCAGATGTTATATTTCTATGTGTTGGAACACCTCAAGGAGAAGATGGGAAGGCTGATTTATCACAGGTTGAGGAAGCGGTTAGACAGATAGCTGAGAATATGGACAGTTATAAATTGATAGTTGAAAAGTCAACTGTTCCTGTAAATACACATAAAAAGATTGAAAAAACAGTAAAAAGATACTTGAAAAACAAGGATATAGATTTTGATGTTGCCTCTAATCCTGAATTTTTAAGAGAAGGTTCGGCGGTTTATGACTTTATGAACCCGGACAGAATTGTTGTAGGTGTTAACTCAGAAAGAGCTAAGGAGATAATGGAAGAGATATATAAACCATTTACGGAGAAAGGTTTTCCTTTACTTATAACTAGCACTACTACAGCGGAGCTTATT
>JALSPY010000135.1 GCA_026985705.1 Hydrogenothermaceae bacterium
AGGGAAAAAGTAAACTTTTAATTCTAACAAATGGTTCAACAATTAACAGGAAAGATATACAGGAAGCTCTACTAAAGTTAGATATAGTAAAGGTTTCCCTTGATGCAGTTTCTGAAAAAATATTTAAAAAAGTTGACAGACCAATACAAAATATATCAGTGAAAAATATATTAGATGGACTTATAGAATTTAGAAAGAAATTTAAAGGTGAATTGATTATAGAAATACTTGTCGTTAAAAATGTTAATGATACAACAGAGAATATGATAGAGTTAAAAGAAATATTAAGATTGATAAAGCCTGATAGAGTTGATTTAGGAACTGTTGATAGACCACCTGCCTATAGAGTTGAGCCTGTTTCTGATGAAAAATTGTTGGAATTAGGGAAGTTTTTAAAAGATTTTAATTTAAATATTCTCTTTAGAAGGAATTTAAAATTCTCAAACCCAAATCTAGAGAAAGATGAGATTTTAGAGATATTAAAGAGAAGACCACTTTCAATAGATGACCTTAATGAATTAACTGACAGCACAACAAAAGAAAAGATTTTAGATAAAGTTTATAAGAATGAGTTAAAATTGGTAAATGTTGGAGGTAAAAAGTATATTTTAAATCGCTAAAAAAAAATATTTGTAAAATTATAAAATTGTAATTAAAAAATTTATAAAAAGGTTAAATTATTGAGAGAGCTTGTAGTTATTTCTTCCAGAAATTTTTATTTTTATATCCTTTTGGAAAATGAAGACGTAGTTGAAATTAGATTAGACAAAAAAAATAAAACAAATTCTGTAGGAAGTATTTTTAAAGGAAAAGTAAAAAAATTACTTCCACATATGAATGCCGCTTTTATTGATATAGGAGAAAAAAGAGAGGCTTTTTTACCATTAAAAGACCATTTAGAGTGCTGTCAAAAATTAAAGGTAGGCGATGAACCTTTACTTCAGTTAAAGAGAGCTTCAATTCAATCTAAAGGTGCAAAATTAAGTTGTAAAATTACACTACCGGGAAAATATTTAGTTTTAATGCCTACTGTAGATTATATATCTGTATCAACAAAGTTAGATGAAGAAACAAAAAAAAACTTAAAAAAGAAAATTTATGAAATTATTCAACCTTTTAATGAAGAAGATAGATTTGGATATATAATAAGAACTAAGGCAATAAACGCTACAGAAGAAGAGATTATACAGGATTTTCTAGCTTTAAAACAGCAATGGAACAATATAGTAAAAAGGTATCATAAAGTTAATGCTCCAGCTCTCCTATATGAAGAAGGTTTAAGAGCTTATGCATTTTTAAGAGATTATGCAGGTGATATTCAAAAAATATACACAGATGATAGATATTTAGCTGAACAGTTAGAGGACTATATAAGATTAAATTTTAATAAATCAGATATAAAAGTTATATATGTAAGTGAAAATAAAGAAAGTTTATTTGAAAAATATAATGTTGAAAAATTGATAAACAGAATTCTTAACCCTTATGTTTGGCTTAAAACAGGTGGATACTTAATAATTGAAGAAACGGAGGCTTTAGTTGCCATTGATGTTAATAGTGGAAGTTTGAAAAAGTACAAAACTCTTGAAGAAACAGCTCTACATACAAATCTAGAGGCGGCTAAAGAAATTGTTAAACAGATAAGATTGAGAGATTTAGGAGGAATAATAGTAGTTGATTTTATTGATATGCATTCAGAGGAGTATAAAGAAAAACTAATTAAAGTTTTAGAGGAAGAAATAAAAAAGGATAAACAAACTATAAAAATTAAATCTTTTACATCTTTAGGTTTGTTAGAATTAACTAGAAAAAAGGCAGATAAAAGTTTAATAAAACAGCTTTCTGAAACATGCCAGCATTGTAAAGGAAGCGGTTATAATAAAGGAAAAGATATTGTTCTATTTGAAATAGAAAATAAAATAAAAAGTTTGAAGCCTTTCTTTAAATTGAAAATATTTATCAATAAAACCTTAGAAAAAGATATAAGAAATCTTATAAAAGATTTATCTTTAGAAAATGAAGTAGAGGTAGTAATAAATAAAAATTCAAAACAGTTTGAGTATAGGATAGAAAAATTTTAAATATAAAAAAAGCCCCTCGTGAAGGGGGAAGAAGAAGGAGGGGGGAGAGTTAAATTAAAAGAACTAATTAGCTTTAGGTTTAGGAGTTTCCGGAGTTGAAGGTGGTAAAACTGGTAGTTTTAATGCATCTTTAGGAATTTCTCCAGTTAAACTATTTAAAAAGGCAACTATCTTATCAACTTCATTATCAGTTAACTTTATGCCTAGCTGTGTTTCTCCCATAATCTTAACAGCTTTTCTTAAGTCCCATACCTGTCCATCGTGGAAATATGGATAAGTTCTAGCAATGTTTCTTAAAGATGGAACTTTAAATACAAATTTATCTTGCTCTTTTTTTGTAAGTTTGTATTTTCCTAAATCTGCTGTTGGATATGGTTTAAATATACCAAACTTAGCGAACATGCCACCTCCAACTGCTACACCATTATGACATCCAGCACATCCTTTATCTATAAATAATCTTAAACCTTCCTTTTCCTTTTTGGTTAAAGCCTTTGTATCTCCCATTAAAAATTTATCAAACCTTGAAGGTGTTGTTAATGTTCTCTCAAATGCTGCAATAGCTTTAGCAACATTATCATAAGTTATAGGGTCTTTATCTTTAGGGAAAACTTTCTTAAATTCTTTAACATAACCGGGAATTGTTTTTAGTTTTAACACAACAAAATCTGGATTAGGCATAGCCATTTCAACATGAGCTAAAATAGGTCCCTTTGCCTGCTCTTCTAAATCTTTAGCTCTTCCATCCCAAAATTGAGCAACATGGAAACCGGCATTTAAAACTGTTGGAGCGTTTCTTCCACCTGTCATAAATTTATGTCCTAAAGAAGTTGGGACATTATCAACTCCATAGGTTGCCAAATTATGACAGGTATTACAGCTTATCACTCCACTAAGGGAAAGTCTTGGGTCATAGTATAACTTTTTCCCAAGCTCAACCTTTTCTTTTGTTGTAGGATTACTTTTGGGAGCAGGTATTTCTTTTGGTAAAGGCTTAAAATACATTTTTGCCTTTTTTAAAAGCTCCTCATCATTAGCAAAAACATTTCCTATAAGAGAAAAAACTCCAACTGTTCCTATTATAAACTTTAGCTTTTTCATTTCCCAATCCCTTTTTAGTATTGATTACTATTATTAATAATAGTAAAAATGAAAAAATTTTTCAATAATGTTCATAAATTATTTAAAATTTTATGGTGGCCAGGGGCGGAATCGAACCGCCGACACTACGGTTTTCAGCCGTATGCTCTACCAACTGAGCTACCTGGCCAGGTTTTAATAATATTAACAATATTATAATTTTCTGTCAAGAAGATGTATCGCTTCAATATCAATTTAGAAAATTATTCTAAGAAAGATAATGTAAGGACTTTATAAACAAAATTTCAAGTAATACTATTAAAATAATTATTTGAATAAAAAAGATTTTGGAGGAATAAAATTGTCATTGAAAGAGTATAATCCTAATGAGATAGAGAAAAACTGGTATAAAAAATGGTTAGAGGAAAATTTATTTGTAGCTGATAACAAATCAAATAAAGAAAGTTTCAGCATTGTAATGCCACCACCTAATGTGACTGGTGGACTACATATAGGACACGCTTTAAATCTTACATTACAGGATATTATAGTTAGATACAAGAGAATGAAAGGCTATAATGTTTTATGGCTTCCGGGCTTTGACCACGCTGGAATTGCTACACAGTGGGTAATCACAAGAGAGCTAGAAAAACAAGGGATAAATAAATTCGTATTAGGAAGAGAAAAATTTGTTCAAAAGATATGGGAATGGGTTCCTAAAACCATGGCAACGATAAAAAAACAGATACAGACTTTAGGGGCTTCCTGTGATTGGACTAGACAAAGATTTACCTTAGATGAAGGTTTTGCTAGAGCTGTTAGAGAAGCATTTTCTAAACTTTACAGGGAAGGACTAATTTATAAAGCTCCATACATAGTAAATTGGGACCCAAAGGATAGAACTGCTATATCTGATTTAGAGGTTGAGTATAAAGAAGAAGAAGGTAATCTATGGTATATAAAATATCCAGTTGTAGATGAAAATGGAAATGAAACAGGTGAATATATAACAGTTGCAACGACAAGACCAGAAACTATGCTTGGAGATACAGCAGTAGCCGTTAACCCTGAAGATGAAAGATATAAAGAGCTAGTCGGGAAAAAAGTTAAATTACCTCTTGCACCTGAAAAAAGAGTAAGTTGGGATGGAAAAGAGGAAGTATCAAATCTAATTCCTATAGTAGCTGATGAATATGTAGATAAAGAGTTTGGAACTGGAGCGGTTAAAATCACACCAGCCCACGACCCTAATGACTTTGAGGTTGGACAGAGACATAAATTGCCAATGGTTATAGTGATGGATGAGAAAGCTAGTATGAACGAAAACGCAGGAGAGTTTAAAGGGCTTGATAGATATGAAGCAAGGAAGAAGATTGTTGAAAAGTTAGAAGAGTTAGGTTTATTGGAAAAAGTAGAAAAGATTAAACATAATGTAGGACATTCTCAAAGGTCTGGAGCAGTAGTTGAGCCTTATCTTTCTATTCAATGGTTCGTTAACACAAAAGAGTTAGCAAAAAAAGCAATAGAAATTGTTGAGAATGGTAATTTAAAGTTTATCCCTGAAAATTGGAAAAAAACATATTTAAACTGGATGTATGAAATTAGGGATTGGTGTATATCTAGACAGATTTGGTGGGGACATAGAATACCCGTTTGGTATTGTGAGAAGTGTCATCATACCAATGTTTTCAGTGATGAATTATTTAACAACCTAGCTGAAAAAGTAATATTTAATATGTATGCAAACACCAGAATACAGCAGGTATTCTCTGAAAAAGAAGTTATAGATTATCTATTTTCACCTAACTTTAACCAGTCTGATAAAACAAACATTCAATTTTTTGAAAATGTTGTTTTTCATTCTGAAATACCAGAGCTTAAAAATGAAAAAGAAATTAAGAAATTTTTAAATAAAACTTATAAAAAGGTTCCAATTTTAGATGAAGCTCTTTTAGATAATAAAGAAATTGATGAGAAAGAGGTAATTGGCTTCTTACCACATGCAGTATTCTATATGTATGAGCATGGATATATAGGTAAATCCTTTACAACAGATGATGTTATAGAAGGTTATAAAAAACATGCAGATGAAATTAAAGCAGTTTATAGAATGGTTTTAAATAAATTAAAAAGGGAAGATGTTCTCTTAAATAAAGAGAAGTTAGAGAAATGGCTTATAGACCACGCTTACGGAAATTGTCCTAAAGGAAGAATTTTCTTTACAGAAAAAGAGGGAACCTTTTCAGTGATAGAGGATAATATTAAAAGATATAAATACTATCTAGAGTTAAGATGTGAAAAATGTGGAAGCAATCTATTAACTCAAGATGAAGATGTTCTAGATACATGGTTTTCATCTGCACTATGGCCTTTTGGAACGTTAGGATGGCCTGAAAAAACTGAAGACTTGGATAAATTCTATCCTACATCTCTACTCATAACAGGATTTGATATTATCTTCTTCTGGGTTGCTAGAATGATAATGATGGGAATGAAATTTATGAATGAAAAACCTTTCTCTGATGTTTATATACACGCTATAGTTAGAGATGAGAAAGGTGAGAAGATGTCAAAAACTAAAGGTAATGTGATAGACCCTCTAGATATGATAAGCAAGTATGGAGCTGATTCATTAAGATACACATTGACAGCTTTAGCGGCACAGGGAAGAGATATAAGACTTTCTGAAAAGAGAATAGAGGGATATAAACATTTTGCAAACAAAATATGGAATGCTTCCAAATATGTTTTAACAAATTTAGAAAATTATGGAGAGAATATTACATACAATCTTTCATATCTAAATCTTTCCTACGAAGATAAATGGATACTTACAAAACTAAATGAGACTATAAATAAAGTTGAAAAGAGCCTAAAAGAGTATAGATATAATGAATATGCTTCTGAGATTTACGATTTCTTCTGGCATAACTACTGTGATTGGTATCTTGAGTTTACTAAAGAGAGAATCTACAAAGGAAATCCTGAAGAAACAACAGTTGCCCTTTCAGTGTTAACATACGTTTTAGATAAATCTTTAAGATTACTCCACCCAATAATGCCGTTTATAACAGAAGAAATTTGGCAAAGATTACCTATAAAAGACAGTGAATATATAGCAGTATCTAAATTCCCTGAATATAAGGAAGAATTAGTATTTCCTAGAGAAAGTGAAAACATAGAGTATTTAAAAGAGGTTATTATCTCTATAAGAAATGTTAGAGCTGACTTTGGAATAGAACCATCTAGAAAACTTAATATCTATATAAAACCGGAAGATGAGGAGTTTGAAAAAGTATTAAAATCATTAGAACCATCTATAAAACTTTTAGCAAAGGCCGATAAAGTTATAATTAGTAGAGATTTAGATAAACCTAAAAACACAGTTATAGCTATATCCACAAAAGCAGAAAGTTATATAGACATATCAGGAAGTATAGACATAGAAAAGGAGATAGAAAGACAGGAGAAACTTTTAAAGGATGTTGAAAAATCCCTAAGTATATCTGAAAGAAAGTTATCTAATGAAAACTTTATTAAGAAAGCTCCTAAAGAAGTTGTAGATAAAGAAAGGGAAAGATATGAAGAGTTAAAACAAAAAGAAACTAAAATTAAAAGCATAATTAAAAACCTTAAAGAGTTGTTAAAGCTGGGAGGATAGCTTTATATGAAAAAAAACAGAGCTGTCTTTTTAGATAGAGATGGAGTTATAAATAAGGACTTTGGTTATGTTCATAAAATAGAAGATTTTTATATATATGATGAGGTTTTCCCTGCATTAAAAAAATTACAGGATGCAGGTTTTAAACTTATAGTGATAACAAACCAGTCAGGTATAGGAATGGGATACTATACAGAGGAAGATTTTAAAAAGGTTAATGAGTATATGTTAAAAACATTAAAGGAAAGGGGTATAAATATTGATAAAGTTTATTACTGTCCCCACCATCCAGAGGGAACGGTGCCAAAATATAGAATGAAATGCAACTGTAGAAAACCGGGGACAGAAATGATAGAAAGGGGAGTTAAGGAATTTAATATAGACACAACTAAATCATTTTTGATAGGTGATAAAGAGACAGATATAGAAGCAGGATTAAAGATGGGATTAAAAACTGCTTTAGTTAAAACAGGACAGGGAATAAATTACTGTAAAAATACAAAAGCTCACTATGTAGCAGAAAATATATTAGATGCAGTTGAAAACTTTATTTTGAAAGAAAATAAAAATTAAAACTTTTTCTTCTTTTCTTTTTTATTAGAAAATAGCTCATAAAGTATTCTAAACAAAAACTAAAATTCTATTTAATTTAAACAAACAAAAAATTCTATTTACCTGTGGATAAGTTGTGGATAACCTGTCATTTTAATGTCATTTAACTGTCATTTTAATGTCATTTTAATGTCATTTTAGAGAGTAAACCTGTCATTTTAATGTGGATTTACAAAGTTTAAATTGACATTATAAACACATAAGTTAGATTTAACTCTAACCATTGATATATAAGGTTTATATAAAAATTCTTTTAATTAAAAACATTTTTAAATTCACATTATGCACATTTAAATCCACAAGTTATGCACATCTAAAAATCCTTTTAAACCATTGATATTCCTTGTTTATATAAGTTATGCACAAAAAACACAGCCTATTATTATTTTTATTTATATTAAGAATTAAAGACAAATATATTAAATAAAAAATAAAAATAATAATTTAAACATCACAGTTTTATAAGTTTGGCTAATTAAGATTAAGAAAATGAAATAAAAATTTACAGAAGGAAGTAAAAATAATTTATCTTTAAAAATCCTCTAATTTTGGATTTGTCGGTAATTCTCCATATATTGCATTTTTTACTATGACTTTTCTACCTTCCAACTTAATTCTATTTTCTGATAACCATTTTATAGCCTGTGGATATATTTTATGTTCCATTTGTAGAATTCTATCTGATAATGTTTCCTCTGTGTCATCTGGTAAGACAGGAACAACTGCCTGAATTATTACTGCTCCACTGTCAACCTCTTTACTTACAAAATGAACTGTGCAACCTGTATATTTAGCTCCAAAATCTATAGCTTGCTTTTGAGCTTTTAGACCTTTAAATGCAGGAATTAAAGAAGGATGTATATTTACTATCTTATTTGGGAAGCTATCAATGAAATAATCTGTAAGAATTCTCATATACCCTGCTAAAACAATAAGGTCTGGATTTTCCCTTTTTATTATATCTACTAAAAACTTATCATAGTCTAATCTACACTCAAAATCTTTTGGGTTAACAAATAAAGTTTTAACCCCATACTCTCTAGCTATCTGTAAACCTCTAGCATCCCTTTTATTTGATATAACTAAAGAAATTTTTCCCTTTATCTTTCCACCTTTTATTCCCTCTAATATTGCCTTTAGATTTGAGCCTCTACCTGATATTAAAGCTACTATATTAATCATAACTTTGATTTACTCCTTAAATAATTCTTCACTTAAAACTCCTATACATATTTCTCTAACTTCTCCAGTCATTCTAATATTAAACTCCTCATCAACGTATATCTTTAGCTCTCCACCTTCCATCTTTACTTTTAGCTCTCTATCTGTTAATCCTTTCTTAACCATCACAGATGCAACTGCAGATGAAGAAGTCCCAGAGGCTAATGTATAACCTGCCCCTCTTTCCCATATTCTTATTTCAACTTCATTCCTTGATATAGGCTTAACAAACTGAACATTAATCCTATTAGGAAAAATAGGAGCATTTTCTATTAATTTTCCATACTTTTTAACTATATCTGTATCTAATTCATCTACTAAGATTACACAGTGGGGATTTCCTACAGAAACACAGTTTATTTTGAAAGTTTTGTCTTCAACTTTTAAAGGATAATCTAAACATTCCTCTTGATTTATGTTTACAGGTATTTCTTTAGCCCTAAATGTTGCCTTTCCTATATCAACAGTAATCTCTCTAGCTTTACAGTTTTCAATCTTTTCAATTTTAGCTTTAACAACTCCCCCCTTAGTTTCCACTGTAAACTCTGTTCTTCCATCTGTCCAACCATAATCGTAAAGATATTTACAGAAAATTCTTAAACCATTGCCACTTTTCTCTGCCTCTGAGCCATCTGGATTAAATATTCTTAATCCAAAATCAGCCTTATCTGAGGGGACCTTTAAAAGTATTCCATCAGAGCCTATTCCATAATGGATATTACATAGCTTTCTTATTAACTCTTCATTTAAATTAAAGGTTATATTCTCATTATCTAAAACAATATACTCATTTCCTAAACCATGAGATTTAACAAAAAAATTTTTATCCATTTTAATACTCTCCGAAAACCCTTTCATATATGTAAGGAACATTTCTTATAAATTTGTTTACATCAAAAATCTCCTTTAATTCTTCTTCAGTTAGATATCTCATAACTTCTTCATCTTGTTTTAGAGCATCTATAAACATCAGATTTTCTGTGTCCCAAGCCTTTAATGCGTTTCTTTGGACTATATCGTAAGCTTCATCTCTAGATAAACCTTTTTCGACTAATGCAACTAAAACCTTTGACGAAAAGTATAAACCTTTAGAAATATCCATATTTTTCTTCATTCTCTCAGGATAAACAACTAAATCTTTTAAAACTTTTATTGTTAGGTTAAGTATGTAATCTAAAGCTATTGCACTATCGGGCATTATCACCCTTTCTACAGATGAGTGGGAAATATCTCTCTCATGCCATAAAGCTATATTTTCCATAGCAGGTATGGAGTTAGCTCTAATAACTCTAGCTAAACCTGTAATCCTTTCACATGTTATAGGATTTTTCTTATGGGGCATAGCAGAAGAACCTCTTTGACCTTTTTTAAAAGGTTCCTGAGCCTCTAAAACTTCCGTTCTCTGTAAATGTCTTATTTCAACAGCTATCTTTTCTAATGAAGATGCAGTTATAGCCATTGCAGTCATAAACTCTGCGTGTCTATCCCTCTGTATAACCTGATTTGAAACAGGTTCAGGCTCAAGCCCTAATATCTCTAAAGCATACTTTTCAACTAATGGGTCAATATTTGAGTAAGTTCCAACTGCCCCTGAAATTGCCCCAACTGAAACAGTTTTCCTTGCCTTTTCTAATCTTTCTCTATTTCTTTTCATCTCTTCATACCAGAGAGCAAACTTTAGTCCAAAAACCATAGGCTCTGCATGAACTCCATGTGTCCTTCCCATCATTACAGTATTTTTATATTGAAAAGCCTTTTCTTTTAAAACTTTTAACAGTTTATCTATGTCCTCTAACAGTATGTCTATAGCCTCTTTCATTAGAAGAGCTAAGGCAGTATCTATAACATCTGAAGATGTAATTCCAAGATGTATATACCTTCCATTTTCACCAACTTGCTCTGCAATAGCACTGACAAAAGCCAAAACATCGTGATTGTATATTTTGTCTAACTCATTAATTCTCTCTACAACCTTTTCATCTATATATGTTTTTTCCTTTATTTCTCTTAAAGCATCATCAGGAATTTTTCCTAACTTATTCCATGCTTCACATACTGCAATTTCAACATCTAACCACTTTTGGAATTTATTAACATCACTCCAAACTTTTCCCATCTTATCAAGGGTATATCTCTTTATCATCTAAATTAAAATCCTCCCTTCCAAAATTTTAAAAATATTGTAAATCATTTTTTTCTAGTAAATTTGAATTTAGATGACTTCTCACATAAATTGTAAAGAAATAATTTTTATATTATTATCATTGTGATAATATTCCAATTAAATTTAGGAGGTATGAAAATGAAGAAGATTTTAGCTACTGCATTAACAGGATTAACATTAATGGCAGGTTCAGTTTTAGCAGCTGACGGAAAAGCTGTATTCCAATCAAAAGGATGTACTGCTTGCCACCAACCTCAAGTTGATACTGTAGGACCAGCTTTAAAAAAGATAGCTAAAGCTTATGATGGAAAAAAGGAAGAATTAATAAAGTTTTTAAAAGGTGAAGCTAAACCTAAAGTATGGCCTGACAAATTCCCAATGATGCAACCACAGTTAAACACAACTAAAGCTTTATCTAAAGGAGATTTAGAAGCTTTAGCAGATTACATTTTAAGTAATAAGTAAAAACTTTTCTTGCCCCCTTCTCTTTTGAAGGGGGTGTTTTTAAATAAAACAAATATATCTATGTAAATCTATCTTATAGCATAAAAATATAGCAGTAAGTTTTTATGCTGATAATATATAAATCCTAGTAATAGCTCGTTCTTTAAAATTTTCCTATAAAATGGTCCGTAGTTGTAATTCCTTCGGAATTCTCAAATCAAAGATTTGTGGTTTACACATCAAAT
>JALSPY010000136.1 GCA_026985705.1 Hydrogenothermaceae bacterium
AGGAATTATTAGTCTAGATTTTCTACCTTTTTGTGATTTAGGTGATGAGTTTTATTTTAAACAATTTAAAAGAGACTTGTAAAAAACATCTAATTGGCAGTCTATTTTTGTTGCGAGTATTTTGTTGACCTTCAGTTTTTGGCTTTTATTTTAGCTTAACTGGAAGCTTTTTTATTTTCGAAGTTGCGTTAATCTATTTCCTTACCTCTTAAGCTTGTGCTGGTATTTAATTTTGATAGTCTACCTTCATCAATGAGTTTTTGGATCTTTTGATATACTTAACTTAAACTACCTAAAGTATATGAGTTAGACAATCCACTATCATCATTATCAGTACCAGAATTCAAGAACTTAAAAGATTAATTAAAAGTATAAAGAATCTATTAAATAAATAGAATAAAAGATAATAAAAAACTAGTTAGATTTATGGAGCTTCGATGTTTTATAGTTTAAAACTAATACTAAACTATACTTTAAGCTTTTAGTAATACATATATACTTTTTAAGTATTAAATCTATAATGTGTAAATATGAATATTTAATTAATTTATTAATAAATTTTATTTTTCTTTTTTTCTTTCAAAATTATCTAATTTTTCAATAATCTCGTCTAAAGGTTCAGGTAAACTTTTCAGAGATATATCAACAATATTATTGGTTCTAGGATGTTTAAAAGCCAATCTGTAAGATACTAAAGCGTGATAATCAAGCCTATCGGAAAGCTCCTTTGCTAATTTACTTCCCAATAAACTTCTTTTAAAACCGTAAACCTTGTCATTTAAAAGTGGATGTCCTAAAGCGGAAAAATGCACCCTAATTTGATGAGTTCTTCCCGTATGTAATTTTATATCAACTAGACTTAAATTAGATTTCTCCCATTTTTTTTCTAACCAATACTCAGTAATAGCCTCTCTAGGTTTATTGGTGTTAACTCCCATCTTTTTTCTATCGTTAACAGACCTACCTATAGGTAGATTTATAATATCATGCTCATTCTGTGGAATACCTACCACTATAGCCTTATATTTCTTTTCTACTTCTCTGTTTTGAAACTGTTTCTGTAATTCTTTGTGAGCAAAATCTGTTTTGGCAATAACCATCAATCCAGCAGTCTCTTTATCTAATCTGTGAACTATACCAGCTCTAAACTTTCCTCCAAACTCAGAGAGATTTTTAAAATGATATAAAAGGGCATTAACTAACGTCCCTTTCTCATGTCCCGGTGAGGGATGAACAACCATATGGGGTGGTTTATAAATTACGGCTAAATCATTATCTTCATAAAATATCTTTAAAGGTATATTTTCAGGCTCAATTTTAACTTCAGGGGGAGGAGGAATAAAAAGAATAATCTTTTCTCCTCCTTTTAACTTCTTTGAAGGTTTAGTTATAGCTTTGTGTTCTATAAATACATAACCATCTTTAATTAATTTTTGATAATAGTTTCTTGAGTATTCAGGATATACAGACTGTAAAAATTGGTCAATTCTCTTTCCTTTAAACTCCTCATCAACTTCAAAATTTAAAACTTCTTCAAAAGACTTCTGAAAATCTATTACATCCATTAAAGTTTTAGCTCTTCTAAGGCTTTTTCTAAATCTCCACCATTTTTTAATATCTCAACTAGTTTGTGTTCATCAAATTCTTTAGAAACAACTTTTTTATTTTTTATATCATATATAAAAAATATCTCATCTCCATAACTCCCAACTATATATCTCTCTGATTTACCAAGTAATGCACCTGCTAAAACTGAGGACTTAAAATCATCTGTAAGCTTTTCGCTTGTTTCTATACTGTAGAGAGCATACTTACCGTTTTCCTTTCCCCAGTAATATTTACTTTCTCCAGTTAATGCTCCTCTATCTCTAATTTTCTGAAACCATTTTGTTTTCCTTCCATCTAAACTGAATAAAGCTTCCATTTTATTTTTTTCTGCTCTAAAGTATTCTGAATTTCCCCTTACTAATCCAAGTGGGCTAATCCAATCAAAGAAATCAGTTAATCTTTTTCCATCTTTCCCTGAAAATATAGCCCACTTCACAGTTTTTAAATAAATAAGAGGATTATCTTTATCCTTTATTGTTTCCTCTGTTGCTATGAAGTATTCACTATCCCCTTTTATATATCCCTCATTAAAAACCCATCCAAAGTCTTTTTCTTCTCCATTCTCTAACTTAACAAAAACCCTGAAATTTCTTTCGTATATAATCATTTTTAATCCTTCCTAAATCTCAAAATTTAAATTCTTAATAAGAAAACATTAAAAATTTTTCTCTATAATGAGTTTAATCAGATATAGTCTCACCTGTAATCACTTTAGAAACGAAGTATAAAGAAAGGATTATTTATACCGATAAAAAGTAGGGATTTTATTTTTTTAAACAAAAAATTACTTTTAAAACTTTAAAACTGTTAATGAATATTTTAGAAATTCAATCTGGCTTTTTATATTATCAATTTATTTCGGCCTTGGTATAAAAAAATCTTAGATACGCCAATAATTAATAAAATCCAAAACACCATCTATAAGATAGGGTATTCAGTTTTGTATAAGTTCAGAAAGAAGGTAGACACCTACCGAAATAAAAAAAGGAGGTAGGTGTCATGGAAGGAATAATCGGAACAAACACATATATGTTTTCGTTATTTCCAAAGAAAATCTCAAGCAAAATAAAAGATATCAAATTACCAAGAGAAGTAAAAGTAAGACTAAAATGGATACAGTATTATCAAAAAACCAAAAACATATCTAAGACTTGCAGATACTTTGGGATATCCAGGACAACATTCTATAAATGGTATAATAGATACAAGAACGAAGGGATAGAAGGATTATACGACAGACCAAAAACACCAAAAAATAAAAGAAAACCCACTC
>JALSPY010000137.1 GCA_026985705.1 Hydrogenothermaceae bacterium
CTATAAATGGTGCATTATTTCCAAATGTAGCTAAAATTCCAAGTCTTTTCTCCAAAGTTAGCTTTAATTCTAAAGGCGAGTAATCTAAAAGATTTTTTTCAACTTTTTTTATTACTATAATTCTCTCTATTATTACAGCTACAGATATAACACTCATTAGAAGTAATATATACAAAACAGGGTCTCCACCTATTAAAGCCAGTTTAAGTATAACTTCAGTTAGTTCCATTTACAGCCTCTTCTATCTCTTTTAAGATTTTTTCTATTGTGTTTTTTCTGTCTATAGAGTTTAATATTGGTCTGCCAATCACTATTATATCAGCTCCATTTAGTATAGCTTCTCTAGGTGTTGCAACTCTTTGTTGGTCATCTTTGCTGTCTCTACTAAGTCTAATACCCGGAACAACAGATATAAAATCCTTATCTATTTCTTTTTTTAGTTTTTTCACTTCATAGGAAGATGAAACTATCCCATCAACTCCACACTCAACAGCAGTTTTTGATAACTTTAAAGTTAATTCTTCCAATGAATACTTAGAGCCTATATAATCTAAATAATTTTCAGAATGACTTGTTAAGATTGATACAGCTAAAAGTTTTAAATTTTCTCCTTTACCTTCTACTGCTCTTTTTAACATCTCTTCTCCGCCTAGTGAGTGAATAGTCAGATAATCAACTCCAATTTTAGAAGCAGAAACTACACCGTTGTAAACTGTGTTTGGTATATCATGAAGTTTTAAATCTAAAAAAATTTCAAAGCCACGACTTTTTATATACTCCAAAAAAGAAACTCCACCCTGTATAAACAAAACATATCCAACTTTTATAATGATTTTATAACCTTTTATTTCCTCTAATATATTCTTTGCTGTCTCTAAACCCTTAACATCTAAAGCAAATGCAAGTTTTCCCATATTTTTACCTTTTAAAACTTTTTAAAATATTAAATAACAAAACTTTCTTATATTAAAGTTAAGAAGGAGATAATTCTAATGATAGATATAGAGTTTTTAAATGAAAAAGCTACTAAATTTAAAAGGTCCTTATCCAAGGTTAAACAAATACTTGATTTAGGATATGAAAACTTTATTAAAACACCCATGTATCCTGATAGAGCACAGTATTATGCACTATTTACCTATGATGAGTTAGATAAAATAGCTTGTCATCTTTTGAAGGAAATCTCTAATTTAAAGAAAAAGGAAGATTGCATTTTAGATTTAGCCAATGAGCAGATATTTTCCGAGAAATTAAATAGGACATTTATAGATTTTTACAATTTTAGAGATAACCTATTTAAAAATGAGTTCAAATATCCGCCTGAGAAGATGTATCCACTGTTGAAAAATTTTGTTGATACTTTGGATAGTCTCTTTTTAAAGGAGTTAGCCTCTATAGTAAAGGAATTAAAATCTAAAGAGAAAAAGCTAAAGTATCCTGTAAACATAAAAAAACTAAACGAGCAGGCTACAGTTTTAAAATCTATGGAAAAAAAGTTAAAAACCTTTGCTAAATACAGTTTAGATGAATTTAAAAATTCTCCTTACTTTATAGATAGAACAAGATACTATTTAGTTTCTTTAGCTGATGCTTCTTCTTGGATTTGTAGACATCTATCAAGGAAAATGGGATTAAAGACAGGGAAGGAATGTTTTAAAGGTTTAATGGAAAATAATGTATTATCTACAGATGTTGCTATATTTTTTCAGGAGTTAAATAATTTAAAGGAAACTCTGGCAAATCCTGAGAAGGAAGTAATGCCAGAGCTTTTATATAAAATAATAACAGAAAAACTTAATCTTATAGACAAATTCTTAAGAGAAATTGCAAAAACAATATATTAGAAGGGATTTTTTGTATATTCTCTATACTCTTCTATCCTTTTCTTTATTTCTAACCAGTTATCATTTCCAAACTTTTCTAAAATTGCATTAGCCAAAACTATAGCTAACATAGCTTCACCGACAACAGCAGCAGCTGGGACTGCTGTAATATCAGACCTTTCTTTAGCCGCTAAAAATGGCTCTTTAGTTTTTATATTTACACTTTTCAAAGATTTCTGTCTCATTAAAGTTGGAATAGGTTTCATTGCCACATTAACTAATATAGGCTCTCCGTTTGTTATGCCTCCTTCAATACCACCAGCTCTATTAGTTTTATGATAAAAACCTTTTTCTTCATTCCAAAATATCTCATCGTGAGCTTCTGAACCAAACTTATCAGCAACTTTAAAACCTTCACCTATTTCAACTCCTTTTATAGCTTGAATACTCATCATAGCTTGGGCTATTCTCCCATCTAATCTTCTATCCCATTGAACATAACTTCCTAATCCAATTGGAACTCCCGTTGCAAATACTGTAAACACTCCACCTAAACTTTCTCCATCTTCCTTAGCTTTATCTATAAACTTTTTAAATTTTTCATCTTCCTCCGGTAAAGGTATTCTTACCTCTGATATTTCAGCATTTTTAAATCTTTCCTCTAAAGAGAGATTTAAATATCTATCACTTACCTTTAAACCTCCTATAGAAATAACATAACTACCGATTTTTATTCCTATATCCTCTAATAACTGTTTACATACTGCACCTACAGCAACTCTAGCGGCTGTTTCCCTAGCTGATGCTCTTTCCAAAACATTTCTTAAATCTGTAAAGTTATACTTTATACCCCCTACTAAATCAGCGTGTCCCGGTCTTGGATTTGTTATCTCTCTTTTATCTACTTTATTTCCCTCAACTGCCATAATATCTGTCCAGTTTTCCCAATCTTTATTTTTTATTAAAAGTGTAATAGGTGAACCTAAAGTTAATCCAAATCTAACTCCGGATAAAATTTCAGCTTTATCCTTTTCTATTTTCATT
>JALSPY010000138.1 GCA_026985705.1 Hydrogenothermaceae bacterium
TATAGAACACACAAGACATAGGTTTCCTGTCAATTTTCAAGGGAACTTATTATCTGGACTAGTTGTGTATTGTTTTAGAGATAAGAAACCCCATTTTGACATTTCTATTTTTGTAAATAATTTCATCATTCCACTTTAATTTTAGAATTCACGTTAAATTTAACTTTTTTACATTTCTAGAAAAGAGATAGTTTATGAGAAAAAGTTTTGGTTCATTAATTAAAAGTTTTAATATAAAATCAAAATATTTTTTTAATGAAGTTTTCACATTAATTGTAGAAAATATTAATCTTATATATTAAGGAGTAAAGAGTAGTGAGAAAGTATATTGTTTTATTTTTGTTTTTCTTGATTATACTTTTTGTTTTATTTTGGGTTTATAGATTAATATTTTCACCTGAAAGGTTAAATATAATAGGTAGAACTGTGGAAACAACATTTGGTTTAGATAATGGAGTTGTAGAGATTTACAGTGAGGGGAAATTAATAAAAAGATTTTTAAAGGTTGAAAAACTAACAACTGCATATGGAACATATAAAAATGAAGTTAGACCGTATAGATTTGGCTATGGATATATAGATAAAAATTTAGATGGGATTTTAAATAAAAATGAAAAGAGATTAGGGAAGGTTTATTTTGAAATACCCATATACTCAACATACATTTTTTATGATGCTAAGGAGACAATAGAAGAATAAAAATTAGGTTAAAAGAATGGAGAAAATATGGAAAGATATAAAAGATTTTATCCTTTATTTTTTATCTGAAATTTATGGTTTTTTTGCTGTCTTAAGGAGAGATTTATACTATGGAGGTTTTCTTAAACAAAAAGCCTTACCTAGGCCTGTTATTTCTGTTGGAAATATAAATGTCGGAGGAACAGGTAAAACTCCTATAGTTATAAGTTTAGCTAAGAAGCTTCAAGAAATGGGTTATTATGTTGTAGTTTTATCTAGAGGATATAAAAGGAAAAGTAAAGGAACCATTTTAGTTTCTGACGGTAAAAATATATTTGTAGATTGGGAAAAGGCGGGAGATGAACCTTATCTAATAGCTAAGTATGGTATTCCTGTAGTTGTTTCTGAAGATAGATATAAAGCTGGTAAATCAATTTTAGGAAAAATACCTGTAGATATTTTTATATTAGATGATGGTTTTCAACATTATCAATTAAAGAGAAACATAGATATTGTTGTTGTAGATGGAACTAGACCCTTTTGGGAAGATGAATTACTACCATTAGGAACATTAAGGGAACCTATAGAGGCAGTTATAGAGTATGCAGACATATTTGTATTAAATAAGCTATACACTCTAAATCTTATAGAGAAGAAGAGATTAGAAATGCATTTAAAAAAATATCTTAAACCTGTTTTTCCTACAAAGGAAAAGTTTGAAAAGCTTACAAATTTTGAAGATGATTTTCCTTTATCTATTCTTTCTAAAAAGAGGGTAGGTATTTTTTCAGGGCTAGGGAATAATAAACAATTTTTTAAGGTTATGGATGTTCTCTCCAGAAAGTATAATTTTTGTATAACTGAAAGGATAAGCTTTCCTGACCATTATGATTATAAGAAGTTTAATTTACCTGATGTTGAAGTAGATTACTGGATAACAACAGAGAAAGATTTTGTAAAACTTGAATACACATACAAAATACTTGCTTTAAAATATGAAGTATCTTTTGAAGAAGATTTTTATAAAGAAGTTATAAACAGAATTTTTTAAAAACTAAAAAGGAAAGATATATATCTTTAATTTCCAAGTAAACGTTTGAAAAAATCTATAAACTTTTTCAATACCTCTAAAATTCCTCCACTTTTTTCTTCTTTTTTTGCAGGAAGTTCTTCTTTTTCCTCTTGTAGTTTTTCTTTTAATTTTAATAAATCTTCCTCCCCCTTCAATCTCTCCTTAACATATCCTTCTCCTTTTACCTTCTTAAGATGTTCCACTATATCCATAAAAACTTCAAGTGGATTGAAAGGTTTTTCTAATATTGCAACAACTCCCATATACTCAAAAAATTCTTTTTCCTCTGGAGTTATATCTTTAGCCAAAACTATAAAAGGTATCTCATTTGCCTTTCCAGTTCTCTTCAAGTATGAAAGGATTTCCCAGGTAGGCATATTGTTAACTCTTTTCTCTGCAACTATACCGTCTATATCCTCTCCTTTATCTATCAATTCTTTAGCTTTTTCTAAAGTTGTTATTTGTATAATTTTAGAACCACTGAGTTTTGCCACTTCTTGAAGAACTTCATAAGTTTCCTTATCTTCATCTAATAAGATTATCCTCATCCTTTACCTCTTAAACAAACTGTATTCCAGGTAACACATCTATAAACCCTTTTTCGTATGCTTCTTTTAAAAATAATTCTACTGCCTTTCTCCCTCTCTCTCCATAATCAATAGTTAAATCATTTACATACATTCCTATAAACTTATCTGCTTTATTCTTATCCATTCCTCTTGCATATTTTAAGGCATACTCTACCGCTTCTTCCCTATGTTCTAAAGAATATTTTATACTTTCTCTTAATATTTGTGAAATTTCTTTTATTACTTTTTCACCTAAATCTTTTCTTATAACATTACCGCCTAAAGGAAGAGGTAAACCATCGGTTCTTTCATACCACCACTTACCTAAATCAACTATACATTTTAGTCCTTCATCCTTATATGTTAACTGTCCTTCGTGTATTATAAGTCCTGCGTCGTATTTTCCTTCCTTTACAGCAGGGATAATCTCATCAAAATTTATTACCTCATAATTAAATTTATTTGTTTCTAGATAGAGAGACAAAGCTAAAAATGCAGATGTTAATGTCCCCGGAACAGCTATTTTCTTATTTTTTAATTCATTT
>JALSPY010000139.1 GCA_026985705.1 Hydrogenothermaceae bacterium
CTAAATAAAATAGAGTTCAATGCATGAAAGTGATGGATATAAAGTAAAAGAGTTTTTAGAGATTAGTAGACATAATGTAAAAAACTTTTGGAAGGCAAATAGGAATGATAGATTACATTTGTTTTTAAGAGATAAATTAGCAAGTTTAAGGAGGGAAACGAAAGGAAATAGCAAAGGTATAAAAAGTCTAAGAAAATACTTATCTTTAATTTTTGTTTTTTTGGGTTTAATATGATTTTTACCTATAAAACTGAATACCTTATTTGGATTATTTTAGATATTTATTCATATTATAAGCAGAGTAAAATGAATATATGAAGAGAATATAAAACGATATAATTATAATTGAAGCGTCTTTTAATTGAATAAATGTTCGAATGATTTTGGTATTATGTGTAAATTTCAATATTATTGAAATTAGTTTAAAACTGTTAGAAAGTAATATGAGGTCAATCTGATATAATAATACAAATAAAGCTATCCAAATTAATATAAATAAGATAAAGTCTTTTTTTCTTAACAAGATTGGGATATATTTAAACATCCTTCTTAATACAATGTTAATTTTAAGTATTTCAACTGGTGTTTCTGATTTAAGAAGAGATAGTATAAAGATAAAATGAAAGGGTGCAAGTATACTTATAAGGACAAACAATACATGGATAAAGTAATAAAATGCTTTTAATCCATATTCATCAAGGTAAATATATAGATTGAGGATATCTATAATATATATAGCTATAATATATCCAACTATAAACAGTATCCAACTTAAAACAAATGCTATAATTCCAAAATATAAACCATATAAGAAGTATTCCTTTATTGTTTTTACACTTATCATCATTTTTTCTCTTCTATCTATAAAAAATTTGTTATCCTTTAGAAAAAATAGATTTATACCTAAAAATGCTAGAAATATGAACTGTGATAAAAGAGGATTTCCTGATATATACATAGGAACAACTAATATTAAAAGTATTAAAATATTTTTAAATGTAAAAAGAAATGTCATCTGTAAAGTGGTAATAATATCTTTAATCACCCTTTTATAAACAAGTTATTCTATTACTTTCTTCATTTAATTTAATTCCTAGATTTCGATTTGTTAATACTCTACTGTAATTGAAAGATGGATTAAGCCAATATAAAATAAAACCAATTTTAATCTTTAAAATAAGTAACTTATGGAGTTTTTATTTTGACACCTAACTCTAAAATCTTAAAAGAAATTTTATCTAAACTTCTTGAGAAGAAAAATAGGGAAGCTTTAGAGAGAATTTTAGAGAGAGTTCATGCCGGTGATTTATTTGTTGTTTTTAGGGCACTATCCCACAGTGAGAGAATAGAGTTATTTAAAATTCTTATAGATATAAATCTAAATAAGGCTATGGATATATTCTACGATTTAGATGAGGATATACAAATTGAGATATTAAGAAACTTAAAGATTTCTCAGGCATTACTTATCCTTCTAAACTTATCTACAGGTGAGTTATCCAGAATAATAGACAAATTACCTAAAAATTTACAGATTGAGCTTTTAAACAGATTAGAAGAGGAAGATAGAAAAGAGTTAGAAAAGATAATATCATATGGAGAGGATAATATAGCCCCTTTAATAAGTGAAGACTATATAGCAGTTCAAGAGGATAAAACCGTTGAGGATGCTTTAAATATAGTAAAAACTTCTCCAGATGATATAGAGATAATATATATTTATGTGGTTGATGAGAAAAATCATATAGTAGGTGTTGTTTCTGTAAAGGAGCTTTTAACTGCTCCTTCAAATGCGATTATTAAGGATGTAGCAAACAGTAATGTTATAGTTATATCTGATATTTCCACGAAAGAGGAAGCTATAGAGATTTTTCAAAGATATGATTTATTCATTTTACCTGTAGTTAAACATGGAGAAGGAATTCTAATAGGAGTTATATATATAGATGATATTTTAGATACATTAGTTGAAAAAACGTCTGAAAGTATATTTAAACTAGCAGGCTCTAGAGAGGAAGAGTTGTTTTACTCTAATCAAGTTTTTAAAATTGTAAAACTCCGTTCAAAATGGTTAACCTTTTCTATACTCTTTGAGCTTATAGCTTCTTTTATAATAATAACATTCTCAAAGATTTTCTTTAAGATAGATTTCTTTAATGAAGAAAATAGAGAATTTGTATTAGTAAGGGATTTTATAATTATATTATCCTTTATACCTTTACTTGCCGCTATGACAGGAAATATAAGCTCTCAAGCATCTCTAATTCTGACTAGAGGAATACTTACAGGAAGATTAAAGGAAAATTTTAAAGATTTTATAAACTTCCTATTTAGAGAGGTAAAGGTAGCATTTATATTTGCATTTTTAACATCAACTTTTGTCTCACTATTTGCCTACATTATATATCCACACGATCTATTATCTTTTATAGTAGGTTTAGCTCTGTTTATAAATATGCTTCTTGCAGCAATATTTGGAGGGCTATTACCATTTATAGCTTATAAACTAAAGAAAGAGCCTACATACTTCTCTAGCCCTTTAATATTAACCATAAATGATATTTTTGCAATACTCATTTATCTAACAATTGCATACTATTTACTTAAGGAAACCTCTCTATAAATGATTATTTGAAATAATAATTTTCCCCTTTTTTATACTTCCCTTTTCTATGTCTATATCTATCTCCTCAACAGAAAGATTATTCCCATTTAATAATTTTAAAAATCTTATAAACTGATTACCTGAAGTATTTTCAAATAAAATTTCAAATTTACCTTCATCTATCTTTTTTAGTGAGTAGGGCTTCAAATTAGCTTTTTTAGAAA
>JALSPY010000140.1 GCA_026985705.1 Hydrogenothermaceae bacterium
CACAGGGGATAAGAAGATAAAAGCTATATATTTTGTATGTTTTCCTCTAAAGATATATCCTTTAACCAGTCTTTATTTTCTAAATACCATTTGACAGTTCTCTTTAAGCCTTCATCTATGTCAATTTTCGGTTCCCAATCAAGTAATTTTTTTGCTTTAGAAATATCAGCCCAAGTTTCCTTCATATCAGCTTTATTAGGTTCCAAATATTGTATATTTGCCTTTTTACCAAGTAATTTCTCAATCTTTTTAATTATTTCTTTTAAAGATATTGGATTTTTTCCTCCACCTAAATTTATAATCTCATAACCTACAGGTTTCATAGCTAAAATTGTTCCTCTGGCTATATCATCAACATAAGTGAAATCCCTCGCCTGTGTTCCGTCCCCAAATATTTTTATTGGTTGTCCTTCATCTATCCATTTTATAAATCTGAATATGCTCATATCAGGTCTTCCTGCTGGTCCGTATACGGTAAAATACCTAACAACAGATATATCTATCTTATAAAGATAGTGATATGTGTATGCCATTACTTCGGCGGCTTTCTTTGAAGCTGCATATGGGGAAATAGGGGTATTTACAGGTAAATCTTCTTTAAATGGCATAGGTAAACCTGCATATAGAGATGATGTTGAAGCTAAAACCATCTTTTTTATTCCTTTCTCTCTCATAAGCTCAAGAAGGTTTAATGTTCCTTGAGCATTAGTTTGTAAATACACATGTGGGTTTATTAGGGAGTATCTTACACCTGCCCTAGCAGCAAGATTTAAAACAACATCAAATCTAAATGTATCAAATAGAACCTTTAAAGCTCCTAAATTTTCTATATCTACATTAAAAAATCTAAAATTTTCATATTTTTTTAACTGCTCCACTCTCCAGTTTTTAAGTCTAACATCATAGTAGTTGTTAAGGTTATCAATTCCAATTACTTCATAACCTTCATTTAATAAAAATTCAGCAGTTTTCCAACCTATAAATCCAGCTGAACCTGTAAGTAAAACAGTTTTTTTCAATGTAAAACCTCCAATTAATATTTAGTAAAAAAAATCCTCTTCCTGTTTTTTTTCTACCACCTTAACAGGAATTTCAAACTGTTTTTTATCTCTAATAATTGTTAGTATAGCTGTTGAATTTGGTTTAAGTCTAGCTTCTATTTTTTTAAACTGTTCCCTGTTTTTTATAGATACTCCATTTATAGCTATAATAATATCACCAGCTTTTATTCCTGACTTTTTAGCTGGGCTATTCTTATAAACATTTATAACTAGAACACCTTTATTTTTCTCATTTATAAAATCTGCAGTGTTTTCAACTAGTAGTCCTAGCCAGCCCCTTCTAACATGTCCAAAGAGTAATATTTCTTGGCTTATATATTTAACTGTATCTGAAGGTATAGCAAATCCTATCCCCTGCCCATATTGAACTGTAGCTACCACCATACCGATAACATAACCATATATATCAAACACAGGTCCCCCCGAGTTTCCCGGGTTTATAGCAGAGTTTAACTGAATGAAATCTTCAAACTCTGATATTCCGGGGTTAACATGCAAAGCAGAAACTATTCCTAATGTGTAGCTTAAATCAAGATTATAGGGAAAACCGGCAACTAAGATAAAATTACCTACCTTTAAATCTGACTTTTCTTTTATTTTTAAAGGCTCTATTTCAGCTAAATTTTCGTCTAATTTAACTTTTAAAACAGCTATATCTGTAGCCTTATCCTTTCCTATAAGGATTGCTTCCTTTTGATAATTGTTTAAAAAAGTTATCTTTATTTTTTTAGAATTTTCTATCACATGGTAATTACTCAATATATATAGATATTCATTATCCTTTTTAAAAACAAAACCTGTTCCTATAACCCAATCTCTAAAATCAGATTGGGAACCGTAAAAAAATGTTGGGATTTCCTTATCTCCTGTTATTTTTACAACTGAGGCTCTAGTATAGTTTACTATCTCATTAAATCTATTCTGTAGTTTTATTAAAGGGTGATTTGATGGCAAATGATGTGAGAAATTTCCTCTTTTATCACAGTTGTATATAACCACAACTATAACTAATAAAATTGGAACTACCAGTAAAAACTTTTTTTGCATATACATCCTCAAAATTTGTTAAACATTAAATAAATTTAAACATAATAAATTAACTTTTTAAGAAAAATTTTTTATTTCTTTATTAAGTTAGAATAATTTTAATAAATTTTGTAGATAAAAGGTTCCTTTATGAAAAAAGATAAATATATTTATAAACTAAAACTCAAAGATATTCCAAATGATTTACTTCCTAGAGAAAAAGCTAAAAAGTTTGGATTATCTGTTTTATCGGATGTTGAAGTCTTAGCTATAATTTTAGGAAGTGGAACAAAAGAGCTTAATGTTTTAGGTTTAGCAAATTTAATTTTGAAAAATAAAAATTTAAATGATTTAAAAAGTATGAAACTGGAAGATTTAACGAAGATAAAGGGAGTTGGAGAAGTTAAAGCTTTACAGATTTTAGCTATAGGTGAGTTATTAAAGAGAGCTAATGAGGAGAATGAGGAAAAAATAGTTTTTAACTCCCCAAATGATGTTTTTAAATACTTAAAGGACCTAAGAAAGGCAAAACAGGAAAAGATGATAGTCCTCTATACAAACACTTCAAATGAACTGTTAGGCAGTGAGACTGTGGCTATAGGCTCATTAAACATTTTATCTGTTAAACCAAGGGATATTTTTATATATGCATTAAGATATAATGCATATGGGATAATAATTGCACACAACCATCCGGAAGGTGAGGCTAAGCCTTCAAAGGAAGATATAAACTTCACTAAAAAAGTTCAATCACTTGCTAAAGAGTTAGGTTTCGAGATTTTAGACCATATAGTTGTGGGAAAGAAGGATTACTTTAGTTTTTTAAATAATAATCTTATCTAAATTGTTATACTAATTTTCTTTAAGTTATTAGGTTCAACAATAACAGCCCTATCTGTAAGTTTTTCCTCTTTTAACTTTTTATTCAATCTTTCTAAAGCCCTTTCCTTCTTCAGATTTTTAGGGATAGTGTGAAAAGTGTCAAAGTGTATTGGGACTAAATATTTAGCATTTAAATCTTTGAAAGTTTTTACAGCTTCTTCTGGGTTCATATGGACTTTCTGAAGCAATACCCTAGGTTCAAATCCACCTATAGGTAAAAATGCATAATCTATATTAAAATTTTTACCATACTCCTTAAATTTATCAAAATATCCTGTATCTCCTGCAAAGTATAGAGTTGTATTTCTAACATTTATAATATAACTATTAGTTTGAGTGTTAGGATAAAGTAATGAGCGACCTTTATTATGTTGAACAGGTAAAGCTATAATCTTAATATTTTCAGCTTTGAAATCTCTAAAATGTGATATTTCTATAATTTCCTTAAATCCTAAAGGTTTTATTACAGCTTTAGTTTTGTCTGGAATGATAATAGGTATAGATTTATCAAACTGCTTTAAGGTTTTCAAATCTAAATGGTCATAATGGGCATGAGATATAACTATAAAATCAGGTTTAGGAACAAGTTTAGGAAGTAAAGCTGGTTTTTTTCTTTTCACACCTAAAATATGAGGGCTTAAAAAGGGGTCTGTAAGAATTCTCAATCCATTTATCTGAATTAAAAAAGTTGAATGCCCCAAATTAGCTATAAAGTCTTTATCTAAATTGCTTATCAATTCCTTATAAAACTGGGAATTTTCATCAAGTATGAGATTTTTAAATATCAAATTTTTTGGCTTCTTCCCAATACTTATCCATCTCATCTAAACTCATCTCCTCTAATTTTTTGCCTTTTTCCTTTGCTTTTTCTTCTATATACCTAAACCTTTTTTCCGATTTATCTAAAGATTTATGTAAAGCATCTTCCGGATTTACTTCATAAAATCTAGCTAAATTAACTAAAGCTTGAAAAATATCTCCAATTTCTTCCTCTACATCCTTTTTAGATTTAGCCCTTTTTAACTCATTTAATTCTTCATAAAGTTTATTCCAAGCACCTTCTACATTTTCCCAATCAAAACCTACAGAAGCCATTTTCTTTTGAATTTTATAAGCCCTCTGTAAAGCTGGCATTCTTTTAGGTATCCCATCAAGTATAGAGCTTCTTTTTTTCTCCTTTTCCTTAAGTTTTTCCCATTTCTGTAGATGACTTTCTCCCTCTAACTTATCATAATCTACATTTCCAAAAACATGAGGATGTCTCGTTATTAACTTTTTCTTTAAATTCTCCATAACAGAGTTTATATCAAAACTTCCTTCATCCTTCTTTATTTGTGAATGAAATAAAACTTGTAAAAGTAAATCTCCTAGCTCTTCTATCATTGCTTTGTCATTATTTTCCTCTATAGCTTCCAGAAGCTCATAAGCCTCTTCTATAAGATTATTCTTTATACTTAAATTAGTTTGTTCTCTATCCCAAGGACATTCTCTCCGTAATCTGTCCATTATCTTTACAAGCTCTTGAAATAAAATCCCTTCCTTTTCACACTTTTTCATAAATTTTCCCCTTAATTATTGTGTTAAAAGTTTATATAAGATATTTTAATATTGTTTTATTTTAATAAAACCTTAAGGTTTAGGAGGATATACATATGCCTAAAAATAAGCCATTAGTTCTATGGCTAAATGAAGTAGGAATGGAAAACATAGATTTAGTTGGAGGAAAAAATGCATCACTTGGAGAAATGATTAAAGGATTAACAGAAAAGGGAATTAAAGTTCCTATGGGTTTTGTAATAACATCGGAAGCCTACAGGGAGTTTATTAATTTTAATAACTTAGATGAAAAAATAAAAGAAACATTGAAAGGATTAAATCCAGATGATATTGAAGATTTAAGAAAAAGAGGTTTAAAAATAAGGGAGCTAATAAAAGGTGGAAAATTTCCAGAGGATTTAAGAAATGAAATTATAGAGTATTACAAAAACTTAAGTAAAATGTATAACCAATATAGAGTTGATGTTGCTGTCCGTTCATCTGCAACAGCTGAGGATTTACCGGATGCGTCCTTTGCAGGTCAACAGGAAACATATCTAAATATTAAAGGAGATGAAACATTATTAACTGCTGTTAAAAACTGTTTTGCTTCGTTATTTACAGATAGAGCTATATCTTACAGAGAGAAAAAAGGATTTGACCATTTTTCAATAGGTTTAGCTGTTGGTGTTCAAAAAATGGTTCGTTCAGATTTAGCAGCTTCAGGTGTTGCTTTTTCACTTGATACAGAAAGTGGATTTAAAGATGTTGTTTTAATAAATGGTTCATATGGTTTAGGTGAGATGGTGGTTCAAGGGGCAGTTACACCGGATGAATGGTTAGTGTTTAAACCAACATTTAAAAAAGGATATGAAGCAATTATAGAGAAAAAATTAGGAAGAAAAACCCACAAAATGGTTTACGGTTCTTCAGAAGAAGAGAGAGTAAAGATAGTTCCAGTTCCTACAGAAAAACAAAAACAATTTTGTCTGACAGATAAGGAAGTTTTACAGTTAGCAAAGTGGGTGATTGATATAGAAGAATATTATTCAAATAAATATGGCAAATGGACACCTATGGATGTGGAATGGGCTAAAGATGGAGAGTTAAATGAGTTATTTATAGTTCAAGCAAGACCAGAAACAATCCATTCACAAAAAGACCACTCAAAGATAGTAGTTTACAAAATTATAGAGCCTTATGAAGAAAGAGTTAGCAAAAGATTAGTTCAAGGTATAGCTGTTGGAGATAAAGTAGCAACAGGAAAGGTTAAATTACTTTACTCTCTGGAAGATGCAAAGGATTTCCAAGAGGGAGATGTTTTAGTAACAGATATGACAGACCCAGATTGGGAGCCTATTATGAAGAAGGCAGCAGCTATAGTAACTAACAGAGGTGGTAGAACTTGTCACGCAGCTATAGTTGCTAGAGAGTTGGGAGTTCCTGCAGTTGTTGGGGCTGGAAATGCTACAGAGATTTTAGAAAATGGAATGGAAATAACAGTCTCCTGTGCTGAAGGAGATGTTGGATATGTTTATAAAGGTAAAATCAATTATGAGATTGAAGAGGTTGATATAAGTTCCTTACCAAAAACTAAAACACCTATAATGATGAATGTTGCCTCACCTGAAGGAGCTTTTGATTTCTCATTCCTACCTAATGATGGGGTTGGATTGGCAAGGGAAGAATTTATAATTAATAACTACATTGCAATACACCCATTAGCCCTAATAAAGTTTGATGAAATAAAGGATATAGACCCAGAGTTAGCAGAGATAATAGAAGACAAAACATTTGGATATGATAATAAAGAGGAATATTTTATAAAGAAACTATCCTATGGAATTGCAAAGATTGCAGCAGCTTTTTATCCAAAACCAGTTATAGTTAGATTTTCAGATTTTAAAACAAATGAGTATGCAAATTTAATAGGTGGGAAGTACTTTGAGCCTAAAGAAGAAAACCCAATGATAGGATGGAGAGGTGCTTCAAGATATTACTCTGATAAGTTTAAACCTGCATTTGGTTTAGAGTGCAAGGCAATATTAAGAGTTAGAAATAAAATGGGATTAACAAATGTTAAAGTAATGGTTCCTTTCTGTAGAACTCCAGAAGAAGGAAAGAAGGTTTTAGAAGTAATGGAGGAGTATGGATTAAAAAAAGGGGAAAACGGCTTAGAAGTTTATGTAATGTGTGAGCTTCCTTCAAATGTTATACTTGCAGACCAGTTTGCAGAGATATTTGATGGTTTCTCAATAGGTTCAAATGACTTAACCCAGTTAACATTAGGTTTAGACAGGGATTCTTCACTAGTAGCTCACCTATACGATGAGAGAAATGAAGCCGTAAAGAGAGCTATAGCTCAAGCTATAAAAACTGTGAAAGCAAAAGGTAAAAAGATAGGAATATGTGGACAGGGACCTTCAGACTATCCAGATTTCGCCCAATTTTTAGTTGAGCAGGGAATAGACACAATATCCATAAATCCAGATGCAGTTTTAAAAACAACTAGAGCAGTTTATGAAATAGAGAAAAAATTAGGATTACAAGAAGAAAATAACTAAAAAATATTCTTTTGATGGAGGCTTTTAAGCCTTCCTTTCTATTTTCCGAAACATATATTTGAATAATAAGTTCTACTCTACAATAAGGGTATAAATATACTTTTACAAAAATTAAGTGAGGTAATTTATGAATATAAAAGGATTTAATTTTAAAAATATCCTAAAAAATATAAAGTTGAGTTTACCTTTTGGACATAAGAAAGCAGTGGGAATACAGATGAAAAAAGATTTTGCAAGAGTTGTTGTATTAGAGAAGGAAGATAAATATTTAAATTTGCCTATAATGCCATTTCAAATTCCTTTAGTTGAAAACGCTGAACATTCAGGACAGATGATAAAAGATGAATTTGAAAAAAGGGGAATTTTTATTAAAAATATAGTTGTAAGTATCCCTATAGGTTCAACCTTATTTAGAATAATCAAAGTTCCTAAAACTTCTAAGAAAGAGCTAGAAGAGAATATTGAATGGAATATAAAAGAAGATTTAAAAGCATTACACGGAGAGACTGTTTATAGTTATGATATTATAAAGGAAGAGGAAAATGAGTATATTGTTTTAGTAGTAATAGCTAAAAAAGATATTTTAGAAAAAACTCTACAAATTTTAGAAAATGCAGGTTTAAATCCTAATGTTATAGATAGTGAAGGAGTTGCTTTAATAAACTTAGCTGATGCAGAAAAGGCCAAAGAAGAAAAACTAAAAGACGAAGATAATATATGTATAATGCATTTAGATTTAGATGAATCATACTTACTATTTTTCCACCACAATATTACAGTTCAAAGCTTAAACTTTAATGTTAGAAATTACGAAGATATGGAGGCAGACGATAAAGAAGAGGCAGTAAATAGGTTAATTAATGAAATAGATTATTTCTTCCTAACTATCAACGAACCTAGAGTTATATATGTTTCTGGACTTGCTTCTAGATATCCTGAAATAGAGGCTTATATGCAGTTAAAGTTTGCAGCTAGATTTACATTAGTTGATTTAAATCCTGCTATGGCATTAAATCTAAATATAGAGATGAACAATAAGAAATATTTAAGTGAATATAATGTTCCATTTGCATTAGCCTATAGAGGTTTATAAAAATGATAAAGATAAACTTACATCCAAAGAAGAAAGGTGTAGCAAAGAGTAGTGCAAAGGATTTTTTTAAACTTGAACTTCCGAGATTTTCTACTCCAGATTTTAAATTAAAAGGTAGTGTATATCTCTTGATTCCTACAGTTATATTAGGATTAGAGGCTTTTTACTATTTAAAACTTGATTTACAGATTTCTAAACTATCTAATGAAAAAAAGCAGGTAGAAATTCAGATACAGAGATTTAAAGCTATACAACAGACTATAAAGAATTTAGAGAAACAGTTAGCAGAACAGAAAAAGATAAAAGATAGAATACAAACTCAGATACTAGTTTATAAAAATTTTGCCGTAGAGAAAAAAGATGTTTTAAATATTTTATATCAAATTTCAGACAGTATGCCTGATGGTGTATGGTTTGTCTCATTAAACATTGGAAAAAATAATGCAGACTTAAAAGGATACGCTCTAAATCCTGATATTATTACAATTTTCTATAAAAATCTATCAAAGCACTTTAAAAATATTAACTTCAATGCAACAGAAAGGGAAAAAGGGAAAATTATAGAATTCTATAGATTTGAGTTAAAAATGAATGGTTGGATAAAAAATAACATAGGAGGATAATTTTGGATTTTGATATATTAAAAGCTCAATGGGAAGAGTTAGCAGTTTGGAAAAAACTCCTTATAGTTATTGGTTTAAGTTTGGGTATAGCTTACTTGGTATATATGTTTATCATATCTGAAAAAATAAATGAGATAGAAAACTTAAAGAATGAAATAGAAAACTTAAATATAGAGTTTGAAAATATAAAGAGGAATGCTACCCCTGAAAAAAGGGCAAAACTACTGCAGGAGTTGGAAATTGAAAAAGAAAAAACAGAGTTATTAAAAGTTGAACTAGAGAATGTAAGAAGCAAATTTATACCTAAAGATGATGCCCAAACCACCCTTGTGTTTATAACAGAGGAGGCAAGAAAAAATAACCTAATACTGAATAGATTTGTTATAGAAGGAATAAACGATGTTTATCTAAGATATAATCCAGCAACAAACAAAATAGAGTATATAATTAACACTAATCAAAACGCAAATAATAACAAAGGAAATTCTTTAGTTCCAAAGAAACCAAACTTTGAAAAAAAACAACAATCTCAAAAACAAAATGTAAATGATCTGCCTACAGTCCATTTAAAGAAAGTAGATATGAGTATAAACATAATAGGTTCAACTCCTGACATAATTAAATTTATTAAAGATGTTTCTTACACTAACAATTATGTAAGAATAGAAAACGTTTCCTTAAGTAAAGGCTCTAAAACTAATATTCTTAATGCTAATGTTGAGTTGTCTGCATTCTATTCTCCAGAAGCTTATACAAAAAGTGCAGATAATAAAAAAACAGATATTTATTGTGAGATGAAAGATGTTTACTATAAATGTAATGAAATTGCCAAATCACAAAATATATTGAAAAATTTAGATAGATGCTCAAATTTAAGTGAAAATTTCACTAAAAATGAAAAAATAAAGTATAAAAAGGATATAAATTCTGCATGTTTTGCAGGCTGTGTAGAAGATAAAAACTTTATAAAAAGTATACAGAAGAAATGTAAATAGGGATAATTTTAAAATGAGGAGGAAATTATGAGAGTTATAATTCTTTTAACTTTATTAGTGTTAATAGGTATTTTAGATAATGTAAAGGCTAAAGATAAAGGAGAAAAAAGTTTTATCGGTATGGAAAATACAGTTGGATATATTACAGATAACAATGGGAATAAATTTATTATAATTGAGACTGAAGATGGAGCTAAACTTGTAAAAGTAAAAGAAAATCCTAAAAAAATGTTTAATGGTGCTCTAGGAATATCAAAGGAAGATTTAAGGGATATAAAGATAAAATAGGAAAAAACAAAAGACAGAGGTATAAAGATGCTAAAAAGAAAGTTTTATATTATCACTTTGTTTCTTTTACTTCTTATATTAAATGCTAGTTATGGATTAAGTATAAAAGGTGAGTTTTATGGTGCCAAACTTGGAACTGTAGTTGATGCTATAGCAAAAATATCGAATAAAAATATTATATGGAGCTCCGAAGCTGTAGGAAAAAAAGACATACCTGTTTATCTAAACATTTCTAAACCTACACCAATCAATACCGTTTTTAATTTTGTACTAAAGGAGAATGGATTAACTTATATCATCCAACAAAATATGTATGTTATAAAACCTGCTTCTGAAACAGTTATCACAGTTCCATCTGACGCAGTTAGGTATATGGGAAAAGAGGCTTTTTACAATATGTTAGATTTGGTTAGAAGAAATATATCAGCTACAGCTGAATTAAAGGTTTATCCAGAGAGTAATACAATTTATGTAAAGGATACAAAGGATAGAATTGAAAAAATAGAAAAACTAGTTGAAAAATACACTGCATACTTAAATGAGGAGGCAAAGAGATTAGCTGAAGAGTTTAAGAAAAAGGAAAGTTTAGAAAAATTAATGGCTAGAAAGGAGGTTATTATTTCTCCAGAAGAGTTTGAAGAGATAGAAGATGAACTTTTACAGATACTATCTCCAAACGGTAAGTATGAGTATGACCCTAATACAAACAGATTGGTAGTCAACGATTTAAGAGAAAATATAGTTAAAATAAGTAAACTTATAGCAAAAGCTCAAAAAGTAGATATAAGAACAAAATGTTATTATGTAAAAGGTATAGAGCCGGGAGAGCTTCTTCTTGTAATTAAACAGAACTTTTTATCTAAGTATGGAACAGTATTCTATAAAGATAAAAAAACTACACAGGTTGTAAAATCTACAGAGCAAAATGAAAATGTAAAAAAGGAACAACCTAAAGCAAATGAGGTTATAACATCATTACCAAAAATATGTATAACAGATAAACCTGATATTTTAGAAAGAATTGGTAAAAGTTTTAGTAATATCTTGCTTAAAAGACCTTACCAAATTGCTATAGAAGCTAGAATTGTTCAAATTGCATCTTCTTTCAAAAGAGACTTAGGCATACAGTGGGGAGTTCAAAAAGGAAGTCCTATAAACGTTTTAATGGATGATACCCATGCAACAGTTAGAGGTGGTATAAACTTCGGAAGTGGAAGTTTATCCTTTGATTTAGGAACAGGTAATATA
>JALSPY010000141.1 GCA_026985705.1 Hydrogenothermaceae bacterium
GATGATGAATATGAGATAAAAACACTAAGAGATTTACAAGTTTTAAATAAGCTAACAAAGGCTGTTGAGGATTTTTATCAAAAGGGAGTTTTGCAAAATATAGCTGATATATATGTAAAACAAGGTGAAGAGTTTAAATTAGAGAATTTAAAGGCTTTAGGTAAAGCTTTAAAAGATTTAGATTTTTATTTAAACTTAAACATTTTAGAAGAAATAAATGAAAGTTTTGACAAAGTTAGTAATATATTAAACGAAATAGATGAAAATGATTTAGAGTTTCCTTTAAGTCTAATACACAATGATATAAAAGAATTTATAGATAAATTTACTAAAAAAAGTAAAATTTCTGAAAAACAGTTAGAATTAGCCAAGTGGCATTTGAAAAATGACAGATTATTACTTGGATTAATTACATTACAAGAAAGCATAAGGTCTAAACATATGGAAAAAGATAATATAGAAGATGTATTTAATTTAGATGAAAGAAAAAAATATTACTTTTCTATAGATAAAATTTTGAAAAGTTTAGGTAATAATTTAAATGATAATGATAAATTTAATTGTTGTTTAAACATTTTAAGTGAAGAAGAAAACAAATATATAAAATATTGGTGTTTATTAACAAATTTAAGAAACGCAGGTGGACATAATTTAGCGGAAGGAGAAAAACAAAGACAAATAAAAAATATAAAGAACTGCAAAGAAGAATATGAAAAATTTTTAAAAGAACTAAAAAATGAAGAATTTATAGAAGAGCTTTACCAAAATATAGATCTTTCATCTAAAAAAGATAGGAGATCTAAGTGATGTACAAAGCAATATTAAAACCACAAGATTGTTTAATCTTAGGAAACGGAAAGCCTTTTAATGCTGGTGAAAATATATTCCGTAATATGGATAACTTGATTTTAAATACACAGATATACTCAATATTAAGCAAAATTTTTAAAAATGTTAGATTAACTTCAATAGTGTTTTATAAAAACTTTGATGATACTTTAGTATTTCCTTTCCCTTTAGACTATGTCTATTTTTATTCCAAAAATAAAATATTAAAACCTATTTTTCCTATAAAACAGCCAGAAATAAGATTTATAAATGATAATAATTTAAAAGAATACCTAAAAGGGGAACATTTTAAGGAAAAATTTAATTTAAAAAGCCTAACCAGATTAAATTTATTAAAAAAAGATAAAGAAAAAGTAAAAAATTTAAAAGAAGATATTGAAGAGACATTAAAAAATTTAAATAGATTAAGTATAAATCTTAACTCTTTTGAAACAGGTATAACAATAGATAGAAGAAATAGGACTGCTGAGGAAAGCAAATTTTACATAGAAGAAAGGATTTATTTATCTACAGAAAAGGGTTATGAAGATATAGATATACTAGTTATATTCAACACAGAAGAAAAGCTAAAAGATGGTACCTACATCCATACCTTTGGTGGAGAAAGTAAGACAGTAAAAGTATATATAGAGCAAACGAATAATTTTGAAAGTTTTAATTCTTTAAAAGATGAAATAAAAAGTGAAATACAAAAAACAAATTATTTCAAAATCATTCTCCTAACACCTACAAACTATCCACCAAAAATAGAAGGTGCTACAAGAATAGCTCAACTAACAGGTAAGCCGATAACTTTTAGTGGGTGGTTTAATGTTTATGATAAAAATAAAAAAATAGATAGTTTTCCATCAAGACTATTTAAACTTATACCTGCTGGCTCTGTGTTTTATTACAAATTAGAAGATGAAAGCAAATTAGATGAAATTTTTGAAAAATACTGGCTAAAACCAAGCTTTTTTGTTCCAGAGTATCCATATTTTGAAAAAATAGAAGATGGCACAAATCCATTAAGCTTTGGACTTTCAATAATTGGGGTGGCGAAAGTAGAAGAAAGTTAGATTTTATAAGAAAGTTTAAAAAGAGGTGAAAAAATGTCAACCGTAGTAAAGAATAAAAATAAAGTAAAAAAGCAAACAAAAAGGCAAAGGATACCTAAATATCTTATATACGAAATGAGAAAAGGTTCCCCTATTTACTATCGCGATTATGACAAAGTTATCTCTGGTGAAAAAACTCTGGAGGAAGTTATGGGAAGTAGTGAATTGCAAGCGTTTTTTGTAATATTAATCTCAAATTACTTATATAACAAACTTAAAAACAAATACTTTATTTTAGGAAACGAAGTAGGTTTTAAATTTTCTCCAAGAAGCTGGTATAACCTTGATATAGCCATTATAGAAAAAGAAAAATTAAAAAAACCAACAAACAAATATCTGACAGTTGCTCCAAAAGTTGTTATAGAAATAGATACAAAGGCAGATTTAAGAAAATTTGAAAATCCTCAAGATTATTTCCATAGAAAAACTCAAGATTTATTAGACACTGGAGTAGAAAAAGTTATATGGATATTTACAAAAGATAGAAAAGTTTGGGTTGCTGAAAAAAACAAAAGATGGATTATCACTGATTGGAATGACACTATAGATGTTATTGATGGTTTGGCACTAAACATAGAAGATTTACTTAAGAAAGAAGGAATAGACTATAAAACGGAGGATTAAAATGAAAGAAAAGAAAATAGCCTTTTATCATTGTCATACACCATTACATATAGGAAGTGGAACAACTTTAGATGTTATAGATTTACCGATACAAAGAGAAGCCCATACAGACTTTCCAGTTATGCCTTCAACTGCTATAAAGGGAGTTATAAGAGCTGAGTATTGGAATAAGATTTTAAATAATGATATAGATTTAAAAGGCATAAAAGATGATTTCATTAATCCACCTGAAAGTCCTGAAGGTT
>JALSPY010000142.1 GCA_026985705.1 Hydrogenothermaceae bacterium
AAAAAGTCAGTAAAAAAAATAAAAACAGCTTTTAACAGATGAAATTATATGAGAATTGAGTGTATTTTATTTTTTAGATATAGATATAAATATATATCTGTATGCAAAGTTTACTGTTATTAAAGATGTAAAAAGTGCTACAGCAACAATCATATATAGGATAATAAGCTGATATGATATAGCCTTTAATGGATTTGCTCCTGCCAAAAGCATTCCTGTTGTAATTCCGGGTATATGAATTATACCAACTGTTTGAAGAATATTTAAAGTTGGAATTAATGCTGATTTTACAGCTATCTTTTTTAAACTGTGTAAAGCTTGTTTTAAAGTTGCTCCTAAAGATATAAAATTTTCAATTAAATCCATATTATTTTTTATCTCACCCTTTAATCTATCAACCGTTAAAGCATAAATATTTAAAGAGTTTCCAATTACCATACCACCAACAGGGATAATCTCATTTGGCTTAAAAGATATTAAGTCAAAGAGTATTAATGTGCCTATAACCAAAAAAGATGCAGAAAAAATACATACAAATGCAGTAATAAAACCATTTTCTTTAAGTTTAACTCTATTTTGACCAGTATAAGCGGCAAAACATACCATCAATAGAAGTATTAACAATAGATAAACTAGGTTTTCAATTTTAAAAATATAAACTAACAAATAACCGAGGGCCAAAAGCTGAATAAATGCTCTAAGAGTGCTTGTAATTATTTGTTTTTCAATACCTAACTTTTCTTTATATGAATAGTAAAGTGCAATTAAAATTAAAATATATGAAATCAAAAATTTATACTCCATAAAAAACCTCTAAATTTGTAATTTCTTATGGAATTGAATTAATTGTTAATTTACCTTTGAAATTCTTCTATATTATAATCTGTTTATAAATTTGGATAAAAAGATTTTTTATTGTTTTTAATTGTAAAGTCTGAAATAAATTATCAAGTTAACTGAGTACTAAAGCATTTATTAAGATTTACTTTAAAACTTTTCCGGTTTTTATATAGAAAATATACAAATCCAGTTCAGCTTGAGTTAATCCTAAATCCTCACATATTTTGTCTAATGCTTCCTCACACTCCAGATAAACTTTCTTTGTAATTGTTTTTCTAGGTTTCACTAATCCCTTTTCAAATAAAAATCTTGATATATGTCTATCTATTATAGCCACATCATCAAATCCTATATTCCTCAAAAAATGACTTGCTTCCTTGTATCCATAACCTTTTATATTTTTTACAAGTATTTCTCTAGCTTCCTTCCCTGCTTTACAATCTATAACCTCATACAGTAGATTTTCTTTTTTTCTTAAAGAAACTATTCTTTCTGCTCTCTGCATAGCAAATCTATGTCCATTTTTCCTTATTATTTGGAACAAAGCCTCTAATGGTAAATTTTTGAAACCGTCTATACCAACTTCTTTTTGAATTTTTATTCCTAAACTAGCTGATGAGTTTGCTGTTAATATACAGAAAGAAGCTTCTGAAAAGATATCTGCCTTATAAGGTTCTATATCTAGGAATGGTTTAAAATTAAACTCGGTAATATTATACTTTCTTAAGTTTTTAAACTCAGAAATTCTCCTATCAACAAACGGTTTAACTTCATTAATAGCCTTTTCAATTTCCTCTTTAACTATCATTTGAAGTCTAATCCTGTGAATTATTGTATTTAAGATCTACTTTACCTGTTGTAATGCCTTTATTTTGTAAAATATTATAACCATTAATAAAAATTCCCTCTTCATCTATAAAGATATTGTGTAATATTTTTGAATTATCAGTTAACTTTACAGTTTTTCCTTTAAAATTTATAAATAGCTCATCAGCATTACCTACTGTTTCAACTTTAATTTTATTAAAAAACTTTATTTCTTTCTCTTCATTAGGAGATAACTTTATTACTTTTTCTACACCATCTATGTAAGCAGTTAACCAAACTTTATCATTAGCTACAAACTTTATTTTCTTTTCTTCAAACTTTGAAATGGAAGGATTTGGATTATAATCGTATAAACTTTTATTACTTTGAGTATTATTTTCTTCAGAAATCAGTTTTAAATATATTTCAAACTTATCAGGATGGCTTTTTATTTTGCTAACATTTGCTGCATAAAGTATAGTTGACATTGCCAAAACTGTTGAAATTGTTGTGTTTATTCCCTTTTTTATATCTAAATTATTACTTACTTTCTCCTCTTCGGGTTTATTCAGAATAGCTTCTATATCAGATATATCTATATTCAAATTTTTAGCTATAAATTTTAAAAGATATTTGGAATAGGGATTATTAATTATATAATCCTCATTTTCTTCTAAATTTTTCAAAACATCTATAGGAATTCTAGTTATATTATGTAATCCTTTTAAAGGAATATTCCTTCTTAATCTTTCTTCTCTACATCTATTTGCAAGCTCTATTAAAAGCTCCTGTTTATTCAATTTATAAATCCTTTTTTTCTCTACTATTTTATATTATAAGACTTTATTTACAATTATCAAACTTAATGGTGTTCGGTTCGATAGTATTATATAAAAAGAAAATATATAAAAGTGAACTACTACTGATTAAAATCGGTAGCTTCTGTAGGGGTTTGTCGCTTAATGCGACCTTACCCTACACAGGTGGTCACCACACCTTGCTACCGCTATCTGACAGAAATTTTACCTGCCAGACTTACGGCTACTTTCTCTTTTTATTGTTTTGTTTTCTTCTTTACATATCCCGTTTAGTTTTCGTTGCAACCCTTTTAGGGCAACGGGATATGTTGGAAATTATTTTAAAAAGAATTTTAAAAATGTCAAG
>JALSPY010000143.1 GCA_026985705.1 Hydrogenothermaceae bacterium
TATCTGACAGAAAATTTACCTGCCAGACTTACGGCTACTTCCTCTTTTTATTGTTTTGTTTTTCTTTTTTGCATATCCCGTTTGGTTTTCGTTGCAACCCTTTTAGGGCAACGGGATATGTTGGAAATTATTTTAAAAAGAATTTTAAAAATGTCAAGCGGCTGTATCCTAGTTAAAAAAAACAGGGTTTTAGCCGCTTATTTATCTATAAAAAATTGAAAAAGCTTTAATTATTACTTACGACTTAGATTAAGATTTAGAGCTATTTAATATCTTAACTACAAATTTATCTATATCTTTATATAACTCCTTTAACGGTCTCATAACAAAATCTCTTTCTAACATAAGAGGATGGGGTATCTTTAAGTTAGGCTTATCAATCTTAAGATTACCGTAGAGTAATATATCTATATCTATCTCCCTTGGACCCCATTTAAATCTATAAATCCTTCCAACTTTCTTCTCAACATCTTGACAAAATTTTAAGAGCTCTTCAGGAGATAGATTAGTATATCCCTCTAAAGCTGTGTTTATAAATTTAGGCTGATTTATATAGCCTATCGGTTCAGTTTCATACAAAGAGGCTACTTTTATGTCCTTAATTTCTTTGGAAAGCAAATCTATAGCTTTTTTTATATTCTTTTCTCTATCTCCAACATTACTACCTAAAGCTAGATAAACTTTAACCATCTTAGTCATAATCTTTATTGTAATTTTTATACAGATAGAGCAATCTCTGTAGTAATGATAAAACTGTCATTACAGTTATTATTAAAAAGCCATGTTTTAAGCTAAAAATTTTAAAGTAATCTAAGATAGAAAATATTATTATCAAAAGCAATGTTTCAGGTCTTCCGAAAAATCCTACACCTTCTAGTGGGTCTTCAATTTTTCCCTTCTTTCTATTCTGGAAACCTATCTCTGCATATGCAACAGGTTTTATAAATGTGTGGAGCATATTAGAAACTACCGCTATAACTGTTAATAATGGATTTGTATAGGCTAGCCCTATAGAGAAAATTATTAAACCATCTACAAATTTATCTGCAATCCAATCAAAAACGGCTCCAAATTTGGAGGATTTATCGTTTTCTCTTGCAACAACACCATCCATTAAATCAAAAAAACCACTAAAAAATAGAAGTATAGCTCCTATTAATGCTTCCTTCTGATAGAAATAAAAGGCAGAAAGAGAGCCTAGGATAATAGATATTAAGGTTATTATATTAGGAGTTATATGAGTTTTAGCTAAAGCTATACCTATAGGCTCATAAATCTTTTTAAGATTTTTTCTCTTTGATGTTAAGTTCATAACTATTTCCTTCTACAGTTCTTTTCCCTCTAACCAAGGCATCATTTTTCTAAGTTCTTGACCAACTTTTTCAATTTGATGCTCTTCATCTCTTTTTACTAAAGCATTAAAGTGTGGTCTGTTTGCAATATTCTCTAATATCCACTCTTTGGCGAACAATCCGTTTTGTATTTCCTCTAATATTTCCTTATGTATAGGTTTAACTGCTTTGTATATTCTTTCTCCTCTAGTTACATCTCCATATCTTGCAGTATCAGATATAGAGTATCTCATACCTGATATTCCATACTGGTATATTAAATCAACTATAAGTTTAAGTTCGTGTAAACATTCAAAGTATGCAACCTCTGGTTGATAACCTGCTTCAACAAGTGTTTCAAAACCTGCTTTGATTAATGCAGATACTCCACCACATAAAACAGCCTGCTCTCCAAATAAATCAGTTTCTGTTTCTTCCTTAAATGTTGTTTCAATAACTCCTGCTCTTGTGCAACCTATTCCTTTAGCATAAGCTAGTGCTACATCTAAAGCTTTTCCTGTGTAATCCTGATAAACTGCTACCAATCCGGGAACTCCTTTCCCCTCTTCATATTGCCATCTAACTAGATGACCTGGTCCCTTAGGAGCAACCATAAAAACATCTATATTAGCTGGTGGAATTATCTGATTGAAATGAATATTAAAACCATGGGCAAAAGCTAAAGCGTTTCCTTCCTCTAAATTAGGCAATATTTCAGTTTGATAAACCTGTGCCTGTACTGTATCAGGTATTAAAAGCATTATAATATCTGCCTTTTTTGAAGCTTCTGCTGGAGTTAAAACCTCAAAACCATCTTTTTTTGCTCTAGCTTCAGATTTGCTTCCCGGATATAAACCTACAACTACATTAACTCCACTGTCCTTTAGGTTTAAAGCATGAGCATGTCCCTGACTACCATATCCTATTATTGCAACAGTCTTTCCTTCAAGAACTTTTAAATCTGCATCTTTGTCATAATATATTTTTGCCATATTTACCTCCAAATTTAATTAAATTTCTGAAGTTGTATTTTATCACAATCATTATAAAAGAAGTATTTAGGAGATAATGAATTTTTAACACTTTTTATAGAGAAATTTTTCGCCTAAAACCCATTGCTTTAACAATGTGATACAGGCGAAACGGCGTAAGCCGTAAAAACCCTTTTAGCGTTTAATTTTACATTTTTTCTTAAAAGGATTGCTTTTTCGTTAAATGACCATACCACAATATTATTGTTAAAATAAAAGGTAATAAGCATTTTAAATAGCAAACAACTTACCATATAGTTTGGATAGCAAAATATAGAAAACCTGTTTTAAAAGATAAGATTTAGGAAAGATTGAAAGAGTTAATTTTTGAAATAGCTAATGAATATGGTTTGCTATATTAGCATTGGAAATAATGCCAGACAATCTACATCTGTTTGTATCAGCCCCGCTTAAATATGCCCTTGCAACATTGGTTA
>JALSPY010000144.1 GCA_026985705.1 Hydrogenothermaceae bacterium
ACCAGATAGATACATCAGTTTCTACTTTTTCTGTTGCAATATACGACTGGTTAAACTACTCTGTATCACACTCATACAGTAATAACTCATCTAACCAGATAACAAACTCAATATATGGAAAATTTAAAAATTGGAGTTATAATCTATCCATTTTAAACAACATAAAGGAAGGTTATACTCAACAGAAAAGATTTTCTTTAGTATGGGATAGAGGATGTTGGAATTTACAGTTTTACTATGTGGAAGATTTTAATAAATCAACGGGAAAAACATTTATAAGTTATTATTTTGTTATAAATATTTTAGACATTCGTTATCAATTACCATTTCTATCAAGGTTTAATAACAGTTAATAAAATGGAAGTTTACGATTTAAATAAATTAGGAAAGATAGAAGAAGGAATATTTTTAGAGAGATTAAATAGGTTTGTAGGGAAAATAAGAGTAAAAAACAGAGTTTACAGCTGTCATATAGCAGATACAGGAAGATTAAAGGAGATACTAACTAAGGATAGAAAAATATGGATTGTAAAGAATAGAGCTGAATTAAAAACAGATTACAAACTTATTTCTGCTGAAATGGAAAATGATGAGATGGTCTTAGTAAATACTTCTATTCACACAAAGATAGCTTTAAGTTCTATAAAAATGGGAGTTTTAGGTTTCATTCCAGATAAAATAAAACCTGAGTTTAAATTTGGGAATAGCAGACTAGATTTTTTAATTAATGGAAATATATTAGTTGAGCTTAAGGCAAGTAATCTATTGGTAGAAAACAGATGTCTATTTCCAGATGCACCAACTGAAAGGGGAGTTAAACATCTTAAAGAGTTGTTAGAAGCAAAAAGAAAGGGATACGAGAGTATTATTCTTATTATGGGATTAAGGGACTGCGATTGTTTTCTCCCAAATAAAAATCTTGATACAAAGTTCTTTGATACTTTTTTTAATGTTCTATCTGGCGGAGTTAAGTTTATAGGATTTAAAATAAGAATTAATAAAGAAAACAAAAAAATATATATAAATGGAAAGATGGAGATATGCAAAAACCCTCCTTTATTAAAACCAAATTCTTAAACCAAGATAGATATTAGTTTCTTTATCTTTACCTGTTTCTTTTTTAATAAAATCCTTTGTATTTCCTAAAAACTGGGTATGTGATACTTCTATATATGGAGCAAATTCCCTCTTTATCTCATAAATTAACCTTAAACTTAAATCTATATTATTTAGCCCAGCTCCTATTTCCATCTTTTCTATATTCTTAGATGAGTATAGCGTAGAAAGTTTAGGTTGAAGTATTAATCTTTGTGTTAATAGAATTGAATACTCTACTTCTAAATCAGCTAAAACTTCTCCTGTTGTTAAGAGCTTAATATTAAAATCAGTTTCAAACATATACGGAGCTAAACCTTTTAAACCTAAAACTAATCCACCTCTTCCAAAATCTTTATTGTTTCCATACTTACCTATATATCCTAGCCCAATTCTTCCATCCCAAAAGGGACTAATCCATCTTCCAAATAAAACATCTAGTTTTTCTATCTCTCCCTCATTACTGTTTAAGTTATGATTACCTTCAGCCTCTAACCAGAGCCTATTATAATCTCCGCCATACCAAGATGTTATTTCGTACATAAGATTATTTTTATCCTCTATCGTATAGCCTAACCTATCTATCAGAAATAATCCAAAAATATAGTCATTCATAGGTTTAATAGGATAAAGTTTTTTACATTCTTTTTCTTCTGCAAATGAGGCTCCTATTATAATTAGAAAAGTAATAAGGAAAACGGATAATTTTCTCATACCTAACACCTTTTCATAAGTTGTAAAATTTAGTAAACCTGTAAAACCCTAAACATTCCTGTTTCCATATGGTAGAGAATATGACAGTGAAAAGCCCAATTACCTATAGCATCCATATCAACATCTACACAAACCTTTTCACCCGGTTTGACTATAACTGTATGTTTTCTTGGGTTATACTCCCCATTACCATTATCTAAATACATCCATAGACCGTGTAAATGCATAGGGTGTTCCATCATTGTGTGATTTATAAAGGTTATTCTTACCCTTTCTCCATATTTAGCCTTTATTGGCTCTTCAAATTTAGAAGTAAACTTTTCTCCGTCATATGTATACATTCTCCACACATATCTCTCCATATTCCCTACTAGATGGACATCTAGCTTTCTATCATACTTCCTAGTCTCAAATGGCTTTAAGCTTTTTAAATCTGCGTATGTTAATACTTTATGTTTAGCATTTTCCAAACCTATACCAGCTTCATTTAACCTGCATCTAGGATGTTTATTCATCATAGCTCCTTCTACACCAAAACTGTTAGGAATTTTTAAAGGCTCACAGTCTCCACAAAGATTTTTCATATCCATATGCATTTTTTTATTTCCTTTATTGTGTTTCATATTCATATGCATACCCATACTTCTATCCCTTATTTTCCTCCTAGCTGGAACTGGTGCAGAGACTTTATCTGAGTATGTTAAACTTGCCTTTGCATATCCACTTCTGTCTAAAACTTCAGCAAATATAGGATAAGCCTTTAACTCTGTGGGATTTACAATTACATCGTAAGTTTCAGCAATCCCTATTCTAAATTCATCTACCTCTACAGGTTGTATATACTGTCCATCTGCTTGGATAATCTTCATTTTTAAACCATCAACTCTAACATCAAAAATTGTTGCAGATGAAGCATTTATAAATCTTAATCTTATTTTTTCACCGGGTTTAAATAAAAACTTTTGGTCTTCTTCAGGAGGAAAACCATT
>JALSPY010000145.1 GCA_026985705.1 Hydrogenothermaceae bacterium
ACCAAGAGATATATCTATTTTGTCTGTAAAAGAAGTTCCTTTAGACTTCCACGCTAGATTTAGTGCAAAAGGCAAAACATATCTATATAAAATATACACTGAACCTGACCCTTTTTTAGTTGGTAGGGCTTGGTATATATCTAAGGATTTTTCAGTAGAGCGAATACTAAAAGCATTAGATTTGATAAAAAATTCAGACTGTTTATTAGCTTTATCCAAGGGAGATAAAATAGTAAAAAGAAAAGTTGATATTAGGGATATAAAGCTGAAGTTTGACGGAAAGATTTTAAATATAGAGATTACAGCATCACATTTTTTAAGATATATGGTAAGAAAAATTATAGCTCATTCTATTCAAGTAGGTTTTGGAAAATTATCTTTGGAAGAACTTTCAGAAATTTTAAAGTCTAGAGACCCAACAAAAGCTATATTTATAGCTCCACCTGAGGGACTGTATTTAAAGGAAGTTTATTACAACCCTAAAGATTTAGTTAAAGAGTAAGTTTAATGGATAAATCTGTAGCTCCTTTTAATATAATTTTAAAACTGGTTATTAATGGAGAAATAGACCCTTGGAATGTTGATATAGTAGAATTAGCAGATAAGTATATAAATGAAATAAAAAAACTAGATATCCCAGATTTTAAAACTGCATCAAAAATTATAAGTACCGCCGTTTTACTTTTAAAAATGAAAGCTAATGCCTTAGGTTTAGATACTGATAACAATAAAAAGAGAATAACTAAAAAGAGATTAATGGGAATAAAAAGATTTTATACTATTGAGGAAATCGCCCATATTTTAAAGGAATTTACAACTCCTCCAATACAGATTAAAGAGGATAAAAGAAAAAAGAGAAAAAGTTATAAGAGAAAAACAAAAAATAATAAATCCATAGAGCTACCACCTCTGTTTAAAGCCACTCTTGAAGAAGCTATAGAGTTTTTAAAGGAAGAGTTAGAAAAATTAGATAGTGTAATCAGTTTTAAAGAGTTAGAATATCCTGATAAAGTTCAGAGCTTTGTTGCACTTCTCTTTTTAAACTATGAAAAGGTTATTAATCTATATCAAGAAAAACCCTTTGGTGAAATCATAATAGAAAAAAATAAAATTACTTAGTTAAAATTTTTCAACAGTCTAACCAAATATCAATTATAATTTTATTCTGTTATAAAGAAATTAACTGGAGAGAAAAATGGCTAAAGATGGATACAATGTAGCAATTCTTGGAGCAACAGGGGCAGTAGGTCAGACAATGATAAAAGTTTTAGAGGAAAGAAACTTTCCTATAAACGAATTAAGACTATTAGCATCACCAAGGTCAGCTGGTAAAGAATTAGAGTATATGGGATTAAAGTATAAAGTTGAGCCGGTTTCAGAAGAAGCTTTTGAAGGGATAGATATTGCTCTATTCTCCGCAGGTGGTAGCAGAAGTAAAGAGTGGGCTCCTAAAGCTGTAGAAAAAGGAGCAATAGTAATAGATAACTCATCCGCTTTCAGAATGGACGATGATGTTCCATTAGTTGTTCCTGAAGTTAATCCGGAAGATGTTAAATGGCATAAAGGAATAATTGCAAATCCAAACTGTTCTACTATCCAAATGGTTGTTGCTATAAATCCTATACATAAAGTTAAAATTATAAAGAGAGTTTTTGTTTCAACTTATCAAGCTGTTTCTGGTGCAGGAGCTAAAGCTATAGAAGATTTAAAAAACGAAACGAAGGCATTTTTTGAAGATAAATATTACTATCCTGAAGCACTACCATATCATATTGCTTTTAATGTGATACCACATATAGATGTTTTCTTTGATAATGGATACACGAAAGAAGAGATGAAAATGATTAATGAAACGAGAAAGATTATGCATGCACCTGATATAAAAGTTTCTCCAACCTGTGTAAGGGTTCCTGTATTTACGGGACATAGTGAAGCTATTACAGTTGAAACAGAAGAACCTATTACACCTGAAGAAGCAAGGGAAATACTTAAAAATGCTCCCGGGGTTATAGTTGAGGATGACCCTAAAAACAATGTATATCCAATGCCTATAGATATTGCTGGAAAGGATGAAGTTTTTGTGGGAAGGATTAGAAAAGATTTTGCTTTTGATAATGGATTATCTATGTGGGTTGTTGCTGATAATTTAAGGAAGGGTGCAGCAACAAATGCAGTTCAGATAGCAGAGTTATTAGTTGAGTATGAATTAGTATAGTTTATAGATATAAAAATCTTTAAAATATCTTTTTCAACCTTTTTTCTTTTAAAGAAATATAAAGTTCATATCTCTTCTCTATCTATTCTATTTAACTCAAATTATAATAAATTGTAGGTGGATAATAATAGCTTAAAGGAGTATAAATTATGAATATAAAAGAAATAAAAGAGATTGCTAGAAAATATTCATTGGAAAAGATAGAAGCATGTATAAATGAAGTTTTAGAAGATGGTAAAACTAGCTGTGAAGTTTCAGGGGATACTTTAGAGATGATAAATACTTTAGCTAAAGCTCAGTATGTTAAGGAGCTTATGGAGAAAAATGGTATGTCCGAAATAGAGGCAATAAGGGAGCTTGCTAGAAAAATTAGACAAATACAGGGATTAGAAAAGTAAAATGCTATTTGAGATTTTAAATTTTAGCTTATAACTTTTAAATAGTTTTTAAAGGGGGAGGTTTAGATTGGCTAAATCTTTTCATTCTATATCTGTTAAAGAGAGTTTTCAGGAGTTAGACAGCTCAAACTACGGTTTGTTTGAGAATGAAGCTCAAAGAAGATTAAAAAGCATAGGATTAAATAAAACAGAAAAACTTTCAAAAAGTTTTTTTACATTAATTATTCAAGAATTTAGTAAGCCCTTTATTTTTTTAGTTATTATTTCATTAGCTTTTCTCATTTATCTAAATAAAAATATAGAAGCTTCTATCGTTGCCTTTTTAGGGCTATTCTATGTTTTATTTAACTTTATATTTGAGTTTTACAGAAATAAACTTCTAAGATCTTTTGAAAAACTAACTGATATATATATTACCGTTATTAGAGATGGAAAAGAGAAAAAAGTACCTATAACAGAGTTAACCGTTGGAGATGTTGTTGTTTTGAAGAAAGGTGATTATATTCCTGCCGATATAAGACTTATAGAAACAGATAATCTTCTAGTTGATGAAAGGTTAATTACAGGTGAAACAATTCCAGTTAAAAAAAATGCAGATGTTATTTTAGATGAAAACACAAAAATTGAAGATAGAGAAAATATTCTTTTTAAGGGAAGTTATGTTTATGATGGTTATGGTAAGGGAGTAGTTTTTGCAGTTGGCAAAAACACTTACATAGATAAAAGTCGTAATTTATTAAAAAATTTAAAAAAGAAAAGTGGATTAAAAAGAAGTTTAGCTTTCTTTGTTATTCTATGGACATTAATTAACATAGGATTGATAGGTGGTTATATAGCTTACACTTACCTTTTTATAGGGAAATTAAATCTATTTAATCTAGCAGAGTTATCTATAAGCACAACAATCTCTCTTTTAGCTGAAGGTATATTTTTAGTATCTACAATACTAATATTGAGAGGAATTTTTTCTCTAATTAAAGAACAAATATATATAAAGGATTTAATTGTAAGTGAAAACATTCCTAAAGTTGAATATCTAGTTATTGATAAAGAGGGAGTTCTAGTAGATAACAGATATCAAGTGAAAGATTATAAAGGGGAAAATCTTTATCTCTTAATGTTGTCATCTGCCCTTTGTAATAATGCTACCGATGTGGAAGGTAATTCGTTAGACCTGTCTATAGTTAACTGGTTAACACAAAAAAAATTCAATTGGAAACTTGCTAGAAACCAGTATAAAAAAGTTAAGGAGTTTAAAGATGATAAATTAGGAATAGAAATATCGGTTCATAATTTAAAAAACAGATATTTTATTTTTGCTAAAGGCTCTATAGATGGTATTTGGTTATTATCAAAAAATAAAGATGAAAAATTTTTAAACTGGTATGAGGAGTTAAGCTCTAAAGGTTTAAAGGTTGTTGCTTATGGTTATGCTGAAACTGAAGAAGAGCCAAAGAGTATCAAAGATATTAGGCTATACTTTCTCGGCTTTATCGGTTTAGAAACAAAAATAAAGGAAGATGTGATAGACAAAATAAATGAGTTAAAACAATCAGGTAGAAGAATAATACTTATTACAGAGGATAAACTGGAAGAGGCTTTAAATTTTGCTAAAGGCATTGGACTGTATAATGATGGAGATATATCCTTAACACACTCTAAAATATTAAATTATGAAGATAAAGATTTATACAATATTTTAGAAAGATGTTCCGTTGTTGCTGAAGCTGTTCCAGAAGATAAAAAAAGAATTGTTAAAATCTTAAAATGGAAAAGAAAAACCGTTTTAGCTACAGGAAGATATATAGATGATGTTAACACATTGAATATGGCTGATGTAAGCATAGTTGACAAAAACTCCTTTGAAGCTTTAAAAAAAGTCTCTTCAATAATAACGGAAGATTTAAGTTTATCTAAGATTATAGAAACTTTAAAAATGGCTAGTGAGCTTAGAAAGAAAGTTAAAAATTCCCTAACTTATATAATCTCCACATCTATTCTTTCTACTGCTTTAATTGGGACTTTATACTTCTTAAAGGGAGTTTTATTATTTAAAATTTTACAGATTTTATGGTTAAAACTGTTTACTGTTATAACTCTAACTAAAGGAATTCCATTTAGTAAGTTTGAAAACAGATATTTAGATATTCCAAAGAAAAAATTTATATTTAATTTCTCCCATATTTTAGATATTTTAAATACCTCGTTTTTTGCACTAGGATTAAATCTAGCTTTAGCTATATATATTTCTATATTCATTTCAGAAGAAAGGATTTATTCTGTCCTATTCTTATCACTAGCCCTAACTAATATAGTTTTAGCTTTTCAGTATGCTAATAATATTCCTTTTTTCAGAAACCCTATTAGATATATCATCAACAACTTTTTTATAGTTTTCCTAATACTTATTTCAATTGTAGCATTAATTTTTGCATTCTACTTTATACCTGATATATTACAAATTGAAAGATTAAGCCAAAAACTGATAATCTATTCAACAATCCCAGCATTGTTAACTTTTATAGTTGTGGAAATATCTAAATGGATAGATATGATTAATTTTTCTATAAAATTGAAAAAGAAGAAAAAATTAGGTTCTAGTTAGTATTATGAAAGATAGAGATTATAAATTTATGAAACTGGCTTTAGATTTAGCAGAAGAGAGAAAAGGTTTAACCCATCCAAATCCAACTGTTGGTGCTGTAATAGAGAAAAATGGGGAAATATTAGGAATAGGTTCTCACAAAAAGGCAGGTTGTCCCCACGCAGAAAGGGAAGCAATAAAAGATGCTCTAAAGAGAGGAAAAGATATATCAGGCTCTACCATGTATATAACACTTGAACCCTGTTGTCATTATGGTAGAACTCCACCATGTACAGATGCAATTATTGACAACAGAATAAAGAGAGTTGTTGTTGCTACACTTGACCCTAATCCTCTCGTAGCCGGTAAAGGTGTAAATATACTAAAAGAAAAAGGTATAGAAGTTAAAGTAGGAGTTTTAGAAAAAGAAGCAAAAAAATTAAATGAAGATTTTTTTGTATATATCAAAGAAAAAAGACCATTTATAAATCTAAAATCTGCTGAAACTTTAGACGGCAAAATTGCAACAAGAACAGGTCATTCTAAATGGATAACAGGTAATGAAGCTAGAAAGTATGCACATATATTAAGGAAATATTCCTCTGCAGTAATGATAGGAGTTAATACAGCAATAAAAGACAATCCAGAGCTTACAGTTAGATATGTAAAGACTGAAAAACAGCCTTTAAGAGTTCTAATTGATAAATATTTACTTACACCACTTAACTATAAAATTTTTAATAATAAGGCAAAAACGGTTGTGTTTACCTCAGAAAAAGCAAATAGAGAAAAATTAAGAGAATTAGAAAAAAAAGAGAATGTAGAGGTTATTATACTTCATTTAGAAAAAAATAAATTTAAATTGGAAGATATTTTACAAGAACTGTATAAAAGAGAAGTAATACATATATTAGTGGAAGGAGGAAGGGGACTATTTACGGAATTTTTTAGAAAAGGATTATATGACAAATTATCCTTATTTATTGCTCCTAAAATACTAGGTGAGGATGGTTTGGATATTGTTGGAAGATTAGGAATAAATAATGTTTATGAAGCTCCATCTTTTGTGATAGATGAAATCAAAAAATTAGGAGAAGATATATTTTTGGAGCTTTACCCTAAAAATAAAAGGAGTAAAAATCATGGTTAAAAGTTGGGAAGAAGTAAAAAATGCAATTAAAAATTTAAAAGATGTAAAAAAGTATAAAATCAATGATATATTTAATTTACCAATATCAGCATTGTTAAAAATTAATGGAAATTACTTTATAGTAGAAAGAAAGAATCGCTATGAAGATTGGACAGAGTATAAATTAAAAAACATTTTAAATAACTCAAAAAGCTATTTAGAGATAGAGGAAGATAGAAAAACATTATGGAAGAGAAGTAGTAGAGATGAAGAAATTGAAATCCTTGAAAAGTTCTCCACTGGTAAATGCAACATTATAGAAACAGGAAGCACCGAAGAATACAGATACTATACTGTAAAATGTAATGGAAATTTATACTCTATAGAAGAGTATATGGAGGAAGATGGCTCTAAAGAGAAAGAAGTTTACAAATCAGAGGAGGTAAGAGAGCTTAAGCTTTTGTAGATAAAGAGATAAATCTTTTAAATAAGAATAAAAGAAATTTTTTCTCTCTTCTATTTATATCAGCTTTAACACTATATGTTTTGTATTACTTCATATCTCCCTGTAGTGAGATATCCGATTTTTTTATATCTAAAAAAAATAGTATCTTTCTAAATTTAGAAATAGAAAAGAAATCACTAAAAGAGTTAAAAAAAGAATTTAATTTATTAAAAAATAGTGATTTAAACAATCTAAAGAATTTTGGAATTTATAAAGAGATAAAGGATAGTATAGAGGAAACTGAAAAATTAATAGATGAAATTGAAAAACAGAAAGACTTTTATGAACCTTCAACATTTTCAAGAAAAAACTGTAGTTTACTCTTTTGCTCTAAAAGTTGTGATGAAATTTACAGTGAACATTTAGTAAAACTAACACATACAGTAGATAAAATAAATTCTAAAATAAATAACATAAGACAAACTTTATTTTACTATAAAGATGGAAAGAAGAATATTAGGAAGTATGAAACTGAGCTGAAAGAATTAATAAAGAAAGTGGATGATTATATAAAGTATATTGAAAACTATACCAATCAAAAGGCGACCCAATATAATTTTAACTACAAGGAAATAGTAGATAGGGGAAGCTTCTACAAAAACAAACTCTTAGAAATAAAGAAAAAAATTTTAAAAGCTATAGATGATGAAAACTTTTATCTATTTAGTAAATTTATAAATGAAGGAATAAAAAGTAAGGTTTTAGGTATCTATACAGAGTATAGAGATACATTTAAAGAGTTAGATAAAGATTACTTTGTGGTTTTAAAGAACAAAAAAGTAGAGTATAAGGTTATATTAAGTTTATATAGCTGGGATGATTATCAGGATTACCCAACTGAACACACATTAACAGCAGAATTAAAGGTACCAAAACAGCTTTATGAAAAGATGGAAAATTTCTATAAAAATACTGGAGGTGAAAAACCCATCTGTAGTGGAAAAATCTATTCTCCAATATGCTATATTTCAGATAGAAATTTAGAAGTGGCAGTAAATTGGCTAATAAACCGTATAAACTATAGTGATACAGATTTTGAAGTATATATAGAAGAGATATATCCAATTTATTATCATCTATATGAGATAGTTAGCTCAAACGGAACAAAAGAAACAAAATGGGTGGAGGTTGATAAAAGAACATTTGAAACATTTAAAGAGTTGAATACGGTTGTTATAGCTAAACCATTAGGATATTTTGAAGACCAAATAAAGATAGAACCTAAAGATATATACAATTCTGTAATAAACAATCCATACTACAGTAATATTAACAATCCGGATATTTATCCAATTTTATGGATAATAAGAAATAGACTTCCAGAGATATCTCTACCAGATAAAAACTATCCTGAAGATTTTAGAAAAAATAGAATGTTGGACTATTATTCCCGTAAGAAAGTATTAGAAGACTATGCAAAAAAATATGGATTAGATAAGAAAAAATTGGAAGAGTATAAAAAGGAAGGATATACAGGTTCAACAGTATCAACAAGTAGTGGTGGTAGAGGAATAGGAAGTAGGTATAGAGGTGGAGGTTATGGTGGTTTTGGGAAGTAAAAGATGAAGTGGTTTGATAAATAAAAAGGAAGATATAAATTTTAAAGAAAAGGGGGCTTTAGTATGAAGAAATTAAATCTGTTTAATCTATTTAAACCTACTCTTTTATCTATCCCATTTATATTTTCTATTTTTACATCAGCTTATGCAGACGAAATAAATATCAATCTAGGAGATGCGAAAATAAAAGTCAGAGGTAAGCAGTCTACTACAAAACATTCTCAATGTAGGGAATACATTAATCATCCAGAAGCACAGGTAAATGTTTTAAAAATCTGTGAAGATGAGTGTATAACAGGAAATGGAATATCATGTTTAGAATTAGGTAAATACTACGTATCAGGGGAAGATTTTAAAAAGGCAGAATTTTACTTTAGAAGGGCTTGCAATCTAAACGAGCCTAGAGGTTGTACAAATCTAGCCACTTTATATTACCATGGATTTAATGGAATAGAGCAGGATTATAATGAAGCTATAAAGTACTACAAGAAAGCCTGTGATTTAGATGAGCCTACTGCATGCCATAATTTAGGACTTATATACATGTATGGGAAAGGTGTTGGTAGAGATTTAAGAAAGGCAGTTAAAAGTCTAAAAGAGGCATGTAATCTCGGATTATCTCCTGCCTGTGAGGATTTATCAAAAGCATTTAAAAAGCTAAAGGTTAGAAAAAAATACACAATAACAGCATCAAATTTAAGATCAGCGATACAGAAATGTATGTCTGGAAATAGGAATATATGTGTTGACATAGGAATGTATTATATAAATGAAGAAGATTTCATGAATGCCAAAAAATTTTTTATAAAAGCCTGTTATATGGGAGATGCTCTAGGATGTAATAATGTAGGTTTGATGTATTACTACGGATACGGGGTAAAGAGAGATTTGAAAAGGGCATTTAAACTTTTTAAAAAAGCATGTGATAGAGGAGAAGCTGTAGCCTGTAATAATGTAGGTTCATTTTATTACTTTGGATATGGAGTTCCAAAAAACTACGATAAGGCATTAAGTTTTTACAAGAAAGCTTGCGATATGGGTTCATCCTTAGCTTGCAAAAATCTAGCTATTATGTATAAGTATGGATATGGAACGGTTGTTGACGAAGACAAAGCTACAAAGATATACAAAAGAGGTTGCAAACAGTCTAACAAAGGTAGTGGTTATCACTGTGAAGAAATTATTCATTTTAAATAAAAAAATTTATACCAACGATATAAAAAATCTGTGAAAAGACTTGCAAAAAAATTTTTTGGGTATATATTATAGTTGAGAGCTAGGAGGGAGAGAGATGAAAAAAATAATCTTCACTTTACTAACAATCTCTGTTTCAGCGGTTTTCGCAGGCCCAGCAGATAAAGTAATAATAAGGAACAGTAAAATACAAAATAAGACTACTGTTGAAAGATTAAAAATAAAAGCAACTGGTAAGGACCAAAAAATAAGTGTAGGCTCTTTCAAAATAAAAAAAGGTGCTAGAATAGAGAATGCGAAAATAAAAAACAAAACTGTTATAAAAGATGCACAGATAGATGTAAGAGGCAGTGGTCAAAATATAGATATAGGGAATTTTGAAATATCAAAATAGATATATTAGGTTAAGTTAAAATGAAAAAAATGTATCTTATTATACTAACTTTAGGGTTTAGTATTTATATGGTCTCATTTGGTGGACCGGCTGATAAAGTTATTAATACAGGAAAAGAAAATAAAGTGATTATACAAAAAAGCAATATAAAAAATAAATCAGAGATAAAGGGAGTTATATTTGAGAATATAGGTATAAACCAGCAGAACATAGTTCATTCCATAAAGATAAGAAAGGGAACAGTAATAAAAAATACTACAATACATAACAAGGCACATATGACAGGAACAAGAGTTAATAATCTCGGAAGAGAACAGACAAATGTATTTGGTGGTGTTGATATAAGTGATACAGAAACGAAAAAAAAGTAATTTTTTTAATAAATTTTTAAGGAGGTATGTATTATGAAGAAGTTAGTGTTAGGAATTTTAGGAGTAGGATTTGCATCAACATTAGTTTTAGCTGGACCAGCAGACAAGGCATCTACAGTAATAGAGAACACAAAGATTAAGAACAAATCAGAAGTGACAGGTTCTAGAATTACAAATGTAGGTATAGACCAGAAAAATGCAATTAACTCAATCAAAATCAGAAAAGGAGTAAATGTTAAAAACTCTAAAATTGAGAACAAAGCTAAGATGTCTGGTAGCAGAGTTACTAACGTTGGTATAGGTCAGGATAACCAAATCGGTAGTGTTGATATTGGTGATGAAGCTACCCCTAAAGCTACAAGTGGATATATAAAATACCAAGAAAGAAGATAAAACTTTTTCTCTTTTCTTTTAAACTTTGTAGAATAAATTATTATGAAAGAGAGGGTGTGACATGAAGAAGTTAGCACTAAATATTTTAGGAGTGTTATTTTTATCAAATTTAGTTTATGCAGGACCAGCTGATAGAGCGACTGTAATAGTGAATAAACCTCAACAGATTAAAAGTAGCACAGTAATAGAGAACACAAAGATTAAGAACAAATCAGAAGTGACAGGTTCTAGAATTACAAATGTAGGTATAGACCAGAAAAATGCAATTAACTCAATCAAAATTAGAAAAGGAGTAAATGTTAAAAACTCTAAAATTGAGAACAAAGCTAAGATGTCTGGTAGCAGAGTTACTAACGTTGGCATAGGTCAGGATAATCAAATCGGTAGTATTGATATTGGTGATGAAGCTACCCCTAGAGCCAATGGTGGTTATGTAGAACCTA
>JALSPY010000146.1 GCA_026985705.1 Hydrogenothermaceae bacterium
ATAAGGAGATAAAAAAGGGAAAACCAAATAAAATATTTGGATATGTAATAGCTAGGTGAAAATGCAGTTTATATCTGTTTTAAATCTGAAAAATTAGGTGATTATCTAATCTTAACGCGAGTTCGAAAATAAAAAAGTCTCCTGTTAAGCTAAAACAGAAGTCAAAAACTGAGGGTTAACAATATACTCGCAACAAAATTATACTGCCAGTTAGATGTTTTTTACAAGTCTTTTTAAAATTGTTTAAAATAAAACTCATCACCTAAATCACAAAAAGGTAGAAAATCTAGACTAACAACTATACTAGTTTTTTTCATTTATCTGCTTATTCAAATTTAAAAAAATTCTACAAGGATTATGTATTAGTCTATTTAAAAAACTATTTCCCAGATTTAGTCAGCTAAAATATATTCGTTGAGTTATTTCCATCATCTATGAGCCTCCTTTATGCCTTTTTTAAATTCATAACGAAGCTAAACAAGACTACCTGTATATTCAAATACCAGAATACATTCCCATAAAGCATTTAAAGGATTAGCAGAGAAAGGTAAAGATACGGTTGGCTGGTTTTATGGCTTTAAACTACACATGATTATTAATGAAAAAGAATAGATACTTTCATTTGATTTAACAACATGGAATGTAGATGATAGAAAATTTCTAAAGGAAATGATATTAAGGGAAAGGTTTTAAAGCTATTTGGAGATAGGGGATATATTTCTCAAAAACTTTCAGAGGAATTTTTGTAGGAGGGGATCAACTAATAGCAAAACCAAGGGAAAATAAGACAGGGAAATTGCTTTTTATTTTTGGTTATATTGTAAATAGTATTTTGAAGAAGTAGTTAAATATAGAACACACAAGACATAGGTTTTCTGTCAACTTTCAAGGGAACTTATTATCTGGACTAGTTGCATATTGTTTTGGGGATAAGAAGCCTCATATTGACATTTCTATTTTTGTAAATAATTTCATTATTCTACTTTAATTTTGGAATTCACGTTAATTATAATTTTAATGAATTAAGTTTTAAAAGAGGAGGTTTTTATATTGTCTAAAGAATACAATTTTAAAGAGATAGAGGAAAAATTATTAAAAGAGTGGGAAGAAAATAAGATTTATAAAACAAATGAAGGTAAATCAAAAGAGAAGTTTTACACTTTAGAAATGTTTCCCTATCCATCTGGAAAAATTCATATGGGACATGTTAGAAACTATTTGATAGGAGATGTAATAAATAGATTTTATAGAATGAAAGGCAAAAACACATTACATCCTATGGGATGGGATGCCTTTGGAATGCCTGCTGAAAATGCGGCTATCAAAAGTGGAGTTCATCCTGCTAAATGGACTTACGACAATATAAACTATATGAAAGAAGAAATGAAAAGATTAGGGTTTTCCTATGACTGGGACAGAGAAGTAGCTACCTGCAATCCTGACTACTATAAATGGAACCAGTGGATATTTTTAAAAATGTATGAGAAGGGAATAGTTTACAGAAAATCTGCGATTGTTAACTGGTGTCCAAATGATAAAACTGTTTTAGCTAATGAGCAAGTTATAGAGGGAAGATGTTGGAGATGTGATACTCCTGTTGTTCAAAAAGAAATACCTTCTTGGTTTGTAAAAATCACTGCTTATGCAGAGGAGCTTTTAGAGGATTTAAAGAAACTTGAAGGTAAATGGCCTAAAGCGGTTTTAACTATGCAAGAAAACTGGATAGGTAAGTCTGTAGGGGCAACAGTTAAGTTTAAGATAGATGGATATGACGATTATCTAGAAATATTTACAACTAGACCTGACACAATATACGGAACAACATTTATGGCTATAGCTCCAGAGCATCCTTTGGCTTTAAAGCTAGCTGAAGGAACTCCTTATGAGGATGAGGTTAGAAACTTTGTTAATAAATATTTATCTATGTCAACTAAGGATAGAAGTATAATTGAGGAAAAGGAGGGAGCATTTACAGGTAGATATGCAATAAATCCTTTGAATAACAAAAAAATTCCTATATATGTTGCAAACTATATTTTATGGGGATACGGAACAGGAGCAATTATGGCTGTTCCTGCCCATGACGAAAGAGATTACGAATTTGCGAAAAAGTATAATCTCCCTGTTATTCCAGTTATTAAGCCTGAAGATACTGAATGGGATTTCAATAAAGAGGCTTATACAGGCGAGGGAATATTGATAAACTCTAACGGTTTTGACGGTTTACACTCTACAGAAGCCAAGAAGAAAATAACTAAAGAGTTAGAGAAAAGAGGATTAGGTAAAGAGACAGTTAATTACAGATTGAGAGACTGGAATATATCTAGACAGAGATATTGGGGAACACCTATACCAATTATTTACTGTGATAAGTGTGGAGTAGTTCCTGTTCCGGAGGAAGACTTACCTGTAATATTACCTGAAGATGTTGAGTTTACAGGGAAGGGTAATCCTTTAGAAACAAATGAAGATTTTGTTAATACAACCTGTCCAAAGTGTAAAGGAAAGGCAAAAAGAGAAACTGATACGATGGATACATTTGTGGATAGCTCATGGTATTTCTTAAGATATACAGACCCACATAATGATGAAAAGCCATTTGACAAAGAAAAAGCTGAATATTGGATGCCTGTTGATGTTTATATTGGTGGTATAGAGCATGCGGTTTTACATTTACTATATTCTAGATTTTTCACTAAATTTTTAAGGGATATAGGTTTAATTGATATAGATGAACCTTTTGAGAAGTTAATTACTCAAGGTATGGTATTAAAGAAATGGATTTCTATA
>JALSPY010000147.1 GCA_026985705.1 Hydrogenothermaceae bacterium
CGATAATTAATCCTGAAAATAAGTTTATACTAAAAAAACATCTTCCAGTGATGGCTAAAGAGATACCAATAAAGATTAGCGAGCTTTCTACAGCTGAAAAAGAAGTAGCTAAAGAGTTAATACTTGAAAATAAACTTGGCTATTCAAAAGGTTATCTATACTGTAAAAATTACAAACCTTTTGGTATAAGGTCTGCAGGAGACAGTTTTAATATTATTGATATGTATACTGGGAAGGTTATAGGTGATATTTCAGAGGACATTCTCATATATGAAGCTCATATTGGAGCTATATACATTCATAATGGAGAAAAATATCTAGTTAGAAAGTTAGATTTTACAAATAAAACAGTTTTAGTGGAAAAAACAGATTTTGAGTATATAACGGAACCTATCAAAGAAAGTTTTATAAATATTCTAGAGATAGAAGAAAGTAAAAAAGTTGGTAATTTAGAGCTTTTTAAAGGGAAAGTATCAGTTAAAACTTCAGTTATAGGTTTTAATTCTAAAGATATTGAAACCGCCAAAGTTTTACACTCCGAAATATTTACAGAGGATATGGTTTTATCCAGAGAGTTTGAAACTGTTGCTTTCTGGTGGACTATGCCTACAGAGTGGGAAGAGGAAATAAAAAACAGAAATTTAAAACATAATATAAGACTTTTAAAAAATTTTATAAACAGATTTGATGAATATATATACAGAGATTTTGTTATTGACAATCTAAATAGACTAAAAAAACTTTTCAGCTCAGAGATTTTTGAAAAGGTTGTTTTAGCGATGCACAGTTTATTAACAAAACTTAGTGATAAGGAAAAAGATACAGTTAAAGTCTATTTAGAGAGAATAAGAAAACATAAAGAGGCTTTTATAGGTGGACTACACGGTGTAGAACATGGTTTAATTGGAATATATCCACTCTTTGCAATGAATGACAGATGGGATATAGGAGGTTTATCCACACCATTCTATCCTAAATTTGGAAAGCCTACGATTTTTATATATGATGGTTATGAAGGTGGAGTAGGCTACTCTGAAGTAGGTTTTTACAAACTAGAGCAGATGATAGAAAGCACATATAAAAACATAGCAAAATGCAAATGTGTAGCAGGTTGTCCCTCTTGCATATACTCTCCTAAATGTGGAAATTCAAACGATTTATTGGATAAAACAGCGTCTATCATATTAGCAAATAAAATAATGAAAGAATTAAAGAAATAGTTTATCTTTTTGGAAATTTTAAGGTAATAGAGTATTCATTATCATTAATTTTATTTTCTAATATCCATTTATACTTTTTAGATAAAAATTTTGCAATCTCCAAACCAACTCCAGTTCCTCCTTCGCTAAACGACACATTAATATCGTTAGAAACATAAAAAACACTATATTTTTTCTCTTCAAAAAGTTCAATTAAAATTCTTTTTTCTGAATACTTAAAGGCATTCTCTAAAATTATAAATGTTATATTTTTAACATCTTCTAGATTACCTTTTATTTTTATATCTTGTAAAAAAAGTAAAGCTGTTTTTTCCGGATATATACTCTCTAATTCTTTGACTGTCTTATTAATTATATCTTTAAGGTTTATCTCAGTTATATCACTACTAAAATTTCTTAAAGATTTTAATATATGAACTAATGTTTCAATATCTTTTTCTATAAGGGAATATGTCTTTTCAATTCTCAATAAAGCTTTCTTATTAAAATTAATTTTCAAGATTTCTATATTTACCTTTTGGACACCAAGAAAATTTTTTATTTTATGGGTAAATGCTAATATAAAAACTTCTAAAGCCTCTTTTATTTCGTTTTCCTTTTTGATGGTCTTTTCAACTAAAGTGTTAGCCAATAATAAAATTACAAACATAGTAAAAATTTCCCATAATATTAAGACGACTAAATAATGAATTAATTTTTCATAAAGTTTACTTTTATCTAGAACTATATATAACTCATTTATTCTTCCAACAACGGTATCATCTTTCTTCACTGAAGACTTGAGTTTTAAATGGGGAATTAGATAATTGATTTCCTTTTTATAGTAAATTTCCTTATATATTTTTATATCCTTTTCTAATTTTCTGTCTATAAAATTTTTTATATATAAATAAGAAACTATATTGATAATTGAAAAACCTAGAATTAGAGAAAATGTAAAGTAAAGTAGTATTTTAGTTTTAAAATTTACCTTTAACTTAAATTTCACTCTAACTTATAACCTCTACCTTTATAAGTTTTTATACTATCCTTAGGAAGGATTTTTCTTAACTCTTTTATATATGCTCTAACTATTTCATCTCCGACAACTTTATCCTTCCATATACTATCTAAAATCTCATTTGTTTCCACAATTGAACCTCTATTTTTCAATAACAGAACTAACAAATTCCAAGCTCTCTTAGAGAGTTTTATCTCTTTACTATCCTTATAAACAGTTTTTTTATTTAAATCTATAATAATATTTCCAATTTTAACAACAGGATTTATATGTCTCCTTTGGGATAAAGCTTTAAGTCTCAAAAGTAATTCTTTAGGGTCAAAAGGTTTAGTTAAGTAATCATCAGCTCCTAGATTAAAACAAACCTCTTTATCCTTTATATCTGATTTCGCAGTTAAAATTATTATTGGAGTTTTAACTCCCTTTGTCCGTAAATCTTTTAATATATCTTCACCTTTATTAAATCTTAACATTAAATCCAAAATTATAACATCATAAGCATCAAAATCCGTTATATCATTAACTAGCCTATCATCCTGTATC
>JALSPY010000148.1 GCA_026985705.1 Hydrogenothermaceae bacterium
AGGAGATGGTATTCCTGTTTTATATGCTTTGTAAATAACTATTGGAATTAGAATGATTGAAAAAGAGATTAAAATATAGTTAATCCTTAAAGCTAGTAAATGGGTTTTTATATTCTTTAGACTAAAAAAATAGATAAGCTGAAATAAACCTTCTTCTATCCCTTTATTAATCAGTTTTATATTGAATAATGCAGTTGACAGAGTAGATACAGATGAGAATAAAATTAGAGGTTTTCCTAAATTTCCTAGTTTTAAATTTTTTTTTAATAAATCATGTATAGTTATTAAAAGTCCAACTGCTATAAATATTTCAAAGAGAGAAATAGATACAAAAGCAGAAAAGATAAGAAGGTATATATATATTTCTCTAAAATTTATCTCTTTTAATTTTTCCACAAAATCTCCTGTTATTCACTGTAGTAGATATAGTTTATATAAACTTGTTTAACATAGTTTCTTGTTTCTTGTAAAGGGAAAAACTCTATAAATTCGGCAACATCTCTGATTTTATGTTTTTTAATGAATCTTTTAACTCTACCGGGTCCTCCGTTGTATGAAGCTATTGCATAAAAGATATTTCCATTAAACATCTTTAATAGATGTTTTATGTACCAACTTCCATATCTTATGTTTATTTCTGGAATAAACAAATCACTAACATCAAAATCTCTATCTCCTAATTTCATAGCTATCCATTTACCAGTTTTTGGCATTATTTGCATTAAGCCTATAGCATTTGAACGGGATACTGCATAAGGATAAAATAAACTTTCCTGTCTCATTATTGCATATACTATATCTTCATTGGTTAAATACTGGAATGGTCTGGGGAACGAAAAACCATACATTTTGAGGTCTCTATATTTCTTTTTATAAAATTCCCTTGTAGTTAACTCTGGAAAAACTTGGTGAAGTCTCAATTTATCCCTGATAGTATAAGCTTTTCTGTTGTAGTAGTTAGCTTCAACGAAAGCATCTTTATACATTCCTATCTGCTTTAGTCTTAATATTAGGGTTAATATATTGTCTAATGGTAAGTTTAGATTTTTTCTCTTTACATCAAGTAAGGTTTTCTTAACATTTATTTTCTTCCTTGAATATATAGAGTAAAAACTGTAAGGATTATTAAATGATGCTGCTTTCATTAGATAGTATTTTGATAAATCATCTTCTAATAATACTTTGTATGATAAATGTAGCCAATAGTATATTTTAGATTTATCTTTATTTTTATATTTTAAAGCTGTCTTAAATCTATCTATTGCCTCCTCAATATTGTTACTTTTATACTCTAGTAAACCTAAAAGAAAGTATTTTTCACTTAAATAGTCTGGATGTCTAACAAAAGAGGAATATCTTATCGTTTTCAGATACTTTCCTTTATAAAAACTGTTCGTCATTAAGTCTAAAGCTATTTTAGATGCATATCTGTTATTTCCTACCTTATAAAGGTATTTTACATATTTAATTCCATTTCTTTTTTTTCTTTTGAAAAGTTCATAAACTAACTCACCATATATGTTAGACTTAGGATTAAAGTAATCTATATACTTCCAAGCCGTTTTATATCTTCTAAGTCTAATATTTGCAACTGCTAAATAGTAGTATTTTTTTCTTTTATCTGTTAAAGTTGAAGCTACTCTTAAAACATCTACATATCTATGTTTTTTTATAAGTTTTCTTATAACTGTTAGTTTTTCTTTATCTGTATATGAGTTAATATTTTTCATAAAAATTCTAAAACCTGGTGTGGAAGTTATATACTCTGTGGATAGTATTCTCTCAATATTTTTAACTTTATATATCTGTCCATAATACTCATAAATATCTCTTTTCATTGTAAGTAGAACAGGAGCGTCTTCTTCCAATAAAGCTCTATAGTCTGCAATATCTGATAATTTTAATGCCGTCTCATAATCTCCTTTTTCTTTAAAGTATCTAATTCCGGAGTATAAGGCATAGTGGGTTAATGCATAATTCCTGTAATTTAAGATTTCATCAAAGTCCGACGGTTTAGCTATTCTCCGTTTAATTTTTATTATTACTTTGTAATAAAGTGAGTGTGGATAGTAGATGCTATCATCTGAAATCTGTTCAAAACATTGATAACTTTCTGAATATCTTTTTTCCTTGAAAAGCCTATAACAATAGCTATATAAACTTTCTGACGATATACCATAATCATAAAATATAAAAAGAAAGACTAAAAATGTAAGGAAAGATTTAATTTTCATTTAATTAACCCTTGCAAAATTATTAATTTTAAAAATAATTTATTTTTTAAAAATTTTATTTCAAACTTTTATTATCCACATCAATTTTTGAATAATTTCATAGAAACTTTGAGGATTTAAACTTGCAGTTCCAACAAGGAAACCATCTATAAATTCTCCTTTTATTAAACTATCTGCATTACTACTTTTTACACTACCACCATATAAAACTCTAGTTTTTTGTGAATTTCCAGAGGAAATTTCATCTAAAATCTCTTTAATAAATTTATGTACATTGTTAGCATCTTCAGGAGTTGCACTTACTCCAGTTCCTATAGCCCAAACAGGTTCGTAAGCTATATCTATATAGTTTGCTTCTCTCTCAACGCCTGCCAAGCCATTCCTTATCTGTCTCTCTATTACTGAAAAGGTTTTTCCCTGCTCCTTTTCCTCTAATGTTTCACCTACACATAAGATAGGTCTTATTCCATTTTCTATTGCAGATATAATTTTTTTATTTATTAAATCATCTCTCTCTCCAAAGATATGTCTTCTTTCAGAGTGTCCAAGTAATACATACTCAACATTTAACTCCTTTAACATTAATGGAGATATTTCTCCTGTAAAAGCTCCACTGTCTTTATAAAACATATTTTGACTACCGAGTTTAATATTACTATCCTTTAGGCTTTCGGAGGCAGTGTATAAAGATGTAAATGGTGGAGTTATAACTATTTCAACGTTGTCTATATCCTTTACTAAAGGCTTAAACTCAGCTAAATACTCTTCAGTTTCCTTAACAGTTTTATTCATTTTCCAGTTTGCCACTATTAAATACATTCTCCATCTCCTTAAAGTTTATTTAATCTTTTAGATGTCTTATTTCCTTATTTATTATTTTTCCTTCCTCATCCAAATCATAAACGATAGGTGTTCCTGTTGGGATTTCCACTTTTACAATTTCTTCAGGAGATAAATTTTCTAAATACATAACTATAGACCTTAAGGAGTTCCCATGGGCTACAACTAAAACATTTCTTCCGTCATATATGTCTCCCATAATAGCCCTTTCTAAAAATGGAATTGTTCTATTTGCAGTGTCCTTTAAGCTTTCACCTTCAGGTGGAGGTATATCGTAGCTTCTTCTCCATAGATGAACTATATCAGCTCCCCATTTTTCTCTTGCTCTATCCTTATTTAGTCCTTGTAATGCTCCATAATGTCTCTCATTTAAAGCTGTATCTTTTATTACAGGTATTAAAAGCCCTATAGTTTCAAGAATTATTCTTAAAGTTTCCTGTGCCCTTGTTAAAGCTGAAGTGTATGCTACATCAAATCTTATGTCTTTTAATAACTCTCCAGCTCTATAAGCTTCTTCCTTACCTTTTTCCGATAGAGGAACATCTACCCATCCTGTAAATCTATTCTGCGAATTCCAGACAGACTGACCATGTCTTACTAACACAAGTTTAGCCATAGTTATAGGAAACCCCCTTTTGTTGATTTTAGTAATATTTGAAAAATTTTAACAAAGTTTATATACTTTTACAAAAATTTATAAAAATTTTATTTTTAATTAGATTATATCAATAATTGAAAGCATTTTACTATTTAAAATTAAGCTTTATAAAACTTTATATTTGCGGTATAAATTTTTACTTCTTTGGTTATATTTAAAAAGTTTTCTGTAAAGTGGTATTTATTAAGAAAACTTTTAGATAAATTTCATACTTTTTTCACAAAAAAAATAATTTTTATGATAAAATTAAAAAACTCAACAAAAATATAGAGAAGTGAAAAAATGGAAGTTATAAAAGACTGGGATATTAAGTTAGAAATAGTAAAAACCAAAAAGGGAGTTTTACTTCATAAAATTCAAGTTGGAGAAAATCATTTCTTTCTAGAGCAAAATCCATTAAAAGATAGCAAATACGGTTTTGCATACAGAAAAATAAAAGATATATATCCTGAATTTTATATGTTCTGGGAAATAAAAAACAATAAATACACTGGGAGACTTTTAACTGGAGTTATTCTTGATAAAAATGCAATAGATAAGTTTATATCTGATATCTTAAAAGATGACATTTATAAAAAATTTGTAGATGAAATGGAAGAGATAGAAGAAAATAAAAAATAAAATTTTTCTTTTACCATCCTATAATTTCAAAAGTTATAGGTAGCTCAACTATAAAGTTATCCCGTGGTGGATACTTTTTGTACTTTTCTGCAAATTTAGGAACATACTTTTTTATTATTCTTATGGCTCCTTCATCTAAAACATTGTAGCCACTACTTATAATTATCTTTATACTTTTTTCATCAACAGATCCATCCCTATTAATTTTAAATTGGACAATTAAACTACCTTCCAATCTAAGCCTTTTTGCCATAGGAGGATATAAATCCTTTCTCCTTGCCAACTGATTTAAATACATTGTTAAAGCCCTAATATAACCTTCAATATCTTCATCTTTTTTTAACTCTTCCTCAGAAACGCTTTTTTTACCAAGCTCAAATATTTCTTCTTTTCCGGCAAGCTCTCTTATAGACAAAGGTTTTTTCTTTTTATTATTTAAATCTTTATTAGAATTATTACTTTCTACAAGCTCATTTTTAATCAAATTTTCTGTTGTGTTTGTATTCTTTATTTTATCTTCATTTTTTACCTGTTCTAATTCAGTTTTTTCTTTTATCTTTTTATCTTTTTCTATCTTCTTTTTTACCCTTTGATTTTTCATTTTATAAGATTTTTTAGAAATGCTAGCTACCTGTTTAGATAACTTTTTTACTTTTTTAGGTGAGGTTAAATTTCTAATTTTCTTTTTAATAAGACTGTTAGAATTATGTTCAGAAGGTACTACTTTATCACCCTTTTTTTCTGACTTTGGAATTTTTAACTTATTTCTATTATTTTCAGAGAGTTTTGCTTCTTTTTTAGGAATATATATATATATTTCTCTTTTTTTATAAGTATCTTTCTTCTTTTTATCAGCCTTAATAAATAAAAAAATAATACTAAAAAAAAGTATATGAAGAATTAGTGATAGTAGTAATGAAAATAATAATATTTTTCTTTTTCCAAACAAGTTTTCTCCAAAACTATTATTTTATAAAGTTAGCTAAATACATAGCCGTTACCGTATCCATAGTTTGGACATGATTTATTAACCAAGGAATAAAATGATTTTCTATATAGGATTTTATAAGTTTTGAATTTTTATCTTTATCCCACTGTTTCTTTAAATTATTTAGCTCCATTCTAATTCTGTCATGCTCTCCCTTATGCATTGGGTAAGCAAAAAAGCTATACTTCTCCATTAAATTTTGTTCAAATGAAAAATGCTCCTCAACATCTTTTATAAACTCATCTAACAATTTTTCTACTTCTTCTACATCTTCCTTTACAGTTGCATCGTAGAGAGCATTTAAAATTTCAAGCTCGTTTGTATGGATGTTATTCATATCTTCCAAAGCAACCTTGGGAAGTTCTTCCGGTGATAATATCATGATTTTAAACCCCAAGTTTTTATTCAATTGGATATTGAAGATTATAGCAGAAGAATTTAATTGCAGTAAGAAATCAAATCCTAAAAAAATTATTCTAAATTCATCTCTTTTATGAAAGAAGGGTCTATCTTGCACTTATCAAATTTATCTAAACTATTCTCTTTAATAATTTTCTTAATTCTCTTTATATAAATCTTTCTTAAAGTTGAGTAAAGAGTTAAATGTTGAGAAAGCTTAAATGGGTTTTTTGTTGTTAATCTTACTTTCCTAAATTTTTGAAAAGCCCAGCTTACATTTATACTGTAGTAATAGTCTTTTATCGAATCTATTACATATTTATACCTTCTTAAATGTATATTTGCACCTTTCATTTTTATAGTTTCACCCCTTTTAGTTATAGCAGTAATACCAAAAGCATTTCTACCTTCTAGATAAAATCTAGATGTTCCCCAACCACTTTCAGCTATAGCTTGGGCTAAAACTAAACTAGGAGGATTTACATTCAGTTTATCTAAAAGCTCATTAATAGATTTTGCCTTATATTCTTTAAAAAGTTTCTTCAAAAATTTTTCTTCCTGTTCAGTTATCTCTTTGCCATTTTCAAACTTTTTCTTTATGTTTAATACAATTCTTCTCTTTTCCTTTATCTCATAATTTACTATAAGTATTTGGGGTAACATATAGGCTATAAATTTTTCTTTCTTAGTTTTTTTATCTAAACCTTTAAAATTAATAGGATTTTTATAAAAAATTGGTAAAACCTTATCACAAGATATTATAGGAACTATTTGAGAAGGCTCTTTTACATCTAAAGGTATAACTTTAATAGATTTAATCTTTATTTCACTATTGTCTTTCTTAATAATTTCTTCTTTTTCTTTCTCTGTATTTTTAACAATATTAAAAGTCTTACTGTTATTCTTAAATGTGAAGTATAAAATTCCTAAGAATGTTAAAATCACAGAAAAAAGCCATATTCTTAAGATTATTGGTAAGTTAGTAAGCATTAATTTCCTCATAGTTATTGTGATAATAATATAAATACATTAATTTTTTATATGATAAAAATCAATTAAGTTTGGTGGAGTGAAGAATGTATTTATTTAGAGGAAAGGTCAGAAGTATCCATTTTATCGGTATCGGTGGCTCTGGTATGAACGGTATAGCAGAAGTTTTATTAAATTTAGGTTTTAATATTACAGGGTCAGATTTAAAAGAAAATTATGCAGTAAAAAGATTAAAAGAAAGAGGAGCAAAAATTTTTATTGGACACAATCCTAAAAATGTAGAAGGAGCTGATGTAGTTGTTTATTCATCAGCAGTAAAGGAAGATAATATTGAACTAGTTAGAGCTAAAGAGTTAGCTATTCCTATAATTCCCCGTGGAGAAATGTTGGCAGAGCTTATGAGATTTAAGTATGGGATAGCGATTTCAGGAAGTCATGGAAAAACAACAACAACATCTATGGTAGGTTCTATTTTAGGAAAAACAGGATATGACCCTACTGTCGTTATAGGTGGAAAACTTGAAGCTTATGGAAGTAATGCTAAACTTGGTAGAGGTGATTTTTTGGTAGCTGAAGCTGATGAAAGTGATGGCTCGTTTTTAAAACTAACTCCCACCATAGTTTCCATTAATAATATAGACAAAGAACATCTTTCATTCTATAAAGATTTTGATAATGTAAAAAAGGCATTTATTGATTTTGCTAACAAAGTCCCATTCTACGGTGCTGTAGCTGTAAATATGGATGATATACATGTAAGGGAAATTTTACCTAAAATAGAAAAAAAAGTTATAAAGTTTGGGATAGAAAACGAAGATGTAAATATAAAAGCACATGATATTAATCTTGTAGATGGTAGATATAAGTTTAAAGTTAATGATTTAGGGGAAATACATCTATCAATTCCCGGGAAACATAATATTTATAATGCTTTAGCTTCTATATCTATAGCTTTAGAGCTTGGTGTTCCATTCTGTGTAATAAAGGAAGTTCTAGAAAATTTTAAAAATGCTTCTAGAAGATTTGATATAAAGTATAACGGTGGAATAACCATAATTGATGATTACGCCCATCATCCTACGGAGTTAAAGGCAACAATAAAAGCTGGAAAAGATATGTATAACGGTAGAAGAATAATATCCGTTTTCCAACCCCACAGATATTCAAGATTATCTTCACTATACACTGAATTTACAAGCTCCTTTAAAGATGCTGATATGGTTTTAATTACAGATATATATTCAGCTGGAGAAGATAAAATTGAAAATATTTCGGGAGAAAATTTAGCTAAAGATATTAGTGAAATAGAAAATAATAAAGCGGTTATTTACTCTGGAGATTTGGATAAAACCTTTAATCTTCTTAAACAGATAGTAAAAAATGGAGATGTTGTTTTATTTTTAGGTGCTGGAAATATAACTAAACTGGCGGAAGACTTTTCAAAATATCTCTCTGAAAAGGAGTAAATAAATGGACTACTTAGACAAAATAATTCAGTGGAAAAGGAAAGGAAGAAAAATTGTTTTTACTAATGGATGTTTTGATATTCTTCATGCCGGTCATGTAGATTATTTAGAAAAAGCAAAAAAACTTGGAGATATTTTAGTTGTAGGATTGAACAGTGATTTATCTATCTCAAGAATAAAAGGTAATAAAAGACCTATTTTAGAGGAAGATTTAAGAAAGAAAGTTTTGGAAGGATTAAAAGCTGTAGATTTAGTTGTCATATTCAATGAGGATACTCCTGAAAGACTTATAAAGGAGATAAAACCTGACGTTCTAGTAAAAGGTGGAGACTGGAATATAGAAAGTATAGTTGGAGCTGATTTTGTAAAAAGTTATGGTGGTGAGGTTAAAACGATAGATTTTAAATACGATATATCAACTACAAAGATTATAGAGAGAATTTTAGATAGATACTGTAATAACAGATAAGTTAGAATAGTTTTATTCAAATTTTTTGTAATGGAGGTAAGGAAATGAAAGTTGGTGTATTACTTGCAGGATGTGGAGTTTTTGATGGAGCAGAAATACATGAAGCTACACTAACATTATACTTTTTAGATAAAGAGGGAGTTGAGATAGTATGTATGGCTCCTAACATTCCTCAGAAGGAAGTTATAAACCATATCACAGGTGAAAAAATGAATGAAGAAAGAAATGTTCTTGTTGAAGCAGCTAGAATTGCAAGAGGAAATATAAAGGATATTAATGAAGTTTCTGCTGATGATATAGATGCTCTCATTATGCCCGGTGGTTATGGTGTTGCTAAAAATTTTTCTAATTTCTTAGAAAAGGGAGCCGATGCAGAAGTTATTCCTGAAGTTAAAAGATTACTGGTAGAGATGTTTGAAAAAGGTAAACCTATAGGTGCAGTATGTATATCTCCAGTAATAGTTGCTGCTGCTTTGAGGGAAGCGAAAGCTAAACTTACTATAGGAAGTGATGAGCAGGTAGCAAAAGCTATAGAAAGTATGGGACAACAACATTTAGTTTGTCCAGTTTCAGAGGCATTAGTAGATGAAGAGCATAAAATAGTTTCTACACCTGCATATATGGAAGGAAAAACTATAAAAGATGTTGCCGAAGGAATTGAAAAATTAGTTAAAGAAGTTATAAGATTAGCTAAAAAATAATAATTTTTTAAGGAAAAGTTTTGATAATACTAAAAAATAGGTGGGCTTTAAGCCTCTTCCTTGGTCTTTCCATTTTTATCTATTTTTGGAATATATGGATAAACGACATATGGATACCTAATGAAAGTTTTTATGCAGAAGCTGGAAGGGAAATTTTAGAAAATAAAGATTTTGTAGATATTTACTATAACTATGAGCATAGATTTAACAAACCACCTTTAACCTATTGGCTTGTAGCAATCTCATATCTAATTTTTGGGGTAAATGAGTTTGCAACCAGATTACCTATAGTTTTATTGGCACTTGGAACAATTTTTCTTACATTTAATATAGCAAAGGAGCTTTTTGATAGAAAAATAGCTTTAATATCCTCACTTATCTTATTTTTTAGTTTTCAGTTTGTTTTAAATTCAAGATATGCTTCTCCAGAGATACCTTTAACATTCTTCTTTACATTGACCCTTTATCTATTCTTAAAAGGTTATAAAAATAAAAGATTTTCATATATCTTCCTATCCTATATAGCTTTAGGGTTAACTGTTTTAACTAAAGGTTATCCATACATTGTCTTAATAGGTGGAATAGTAATTCTGTATATATTACTAAACAGTAATCTAAATTTCTCAAAATTTTGGGAAGATTTTAGGTTTTTAAAACTCTGGATAGGTTTACCTGTGGTAATAGTTCTAGGTTTTTGGTGGTATTTTGTAATGTATTTTAAATATGGAGATGAGTTTTTAAATGTTCTTTTTAAGGAGACTATTCATAGAGCAATAGGCGGAAATAAAGGTTTTAATCCATTATTCTATATAGTTGCCATATCTTGGGCTTTTTTACCTTACTCATTAACTTTCTATTACTCCTTTGTGGAGATAAAAAAGTATTTTAAAAATTTACTGTTTCCTTTTATATGGTTTTTTGTAGTATTGATAATATTCACACTGGCAAAGGGAAAAATTCCCGTTTACATACTACCAGCTTACCCATCAATGGCAATAATTGTAGCTTACTTTTTAGAAAGGTATAAACCTGATAACAGATTAAAGAGTTATATCTTTAATGGAATTTTATTATTACAAACTTTAGTTTTTATTATTGGTTCTATAATTTTAGTTTACGCATTTAAACTAGACATTTTTTATTACTGGATAGCTCTATTCCCTTTAGTTTTTCTAATTAGATATAGAGAGTTAAGATTGTTGCCCTTTATATCAGCTCTTTTAATGTTTTTCATATTTTCTGTTTCATTACTTCCAAAGGTGGAAAAGTTTAGACCTTACGACCAAATAGGACAGAGTGTAAGGGATAACTTTATCAACAACAATATACCTTTAATAGTTGAAGGATATTTCTGGCATAATCTACCCTTCTACACGGAGAGAAAGGTTTTAAGGGATAAATCTCTAAATTTTATTTTGGAATACTCTAGAGAAAAACCTACATTGGCTTTAATAAAAAGAGAAAATTTAAGATATTTCCCAAATGCTTTAAAGTTATGGGAAGGGAGACTTTACATAAAGGGAAGTGAATCTAGATTTGCAGTTTTCTTAAAGTATGTTTATAAAGCTTTAAGAGGTGATATGTCAGGTTTCCAAGATAGAGTTTTAATTTATATTCCTAAGTAGTTATATTTTTATTTATATAATTAATCTTAATTTCCAATTAAAATCTTAAGAATA
>JALSPY010000149.1 GCA_026985705.1 Hydrogenothermaceae bacterium
TCAGGCTCTATTGCGTCTTATAAAGGAGCTGAATTAGTTAGGGCAATTCAAAAGGAAGGGGGAAAAGTCAGAGTAATATTAACCCCTTCAGCTAAAGAGTTTATAGGTGAACTTACATTTAAGGCTTTAACAGGTGAAGAGGTTTTATCAGATTGGAAAGATGGAAAAACAGGTTTAGAGCATATATTCTGGGCTAGATGGTCTGATGGATTTGTGATAGCTCCTGCCACTGCAACAACAATTGCAAAAATAAGAAATGGAATTGCAGATAACTTTTTAAGCTCTGTAGCACTTGCCTACGATAAACCTATAGTTATAGCCCCTGCTATGAATACTAAAATGTATTTAAATAGAGCTACACAGGAAAACATAAAAAAATTAAAGGAGTGGGGTCATATATTTGTTGAACCTTCTGAAGGCAAACTAGCATGTGATGAAGAAGGAATAGGAAAACTTGCAGATATTGATGATATCCTTGTCCAGTTAGCCTATGCTATATATCCTAAACCTTTAAGGAATAAAAAGGTTGTGATAACTGCAGGTGGCACAAGGGAGTATTTTGACCCTATCAGATATATATCAAATGCTTCATCAGGAATATTTGGCTATCTATTAGCAAAATTCAGTTATATTTTAGGAGCCGAAGTTATACTAATATCCGCTCCAACCTGTTTAAAAGCTCCTTATGGAGTGAAAGTTATAGATGTAGTTTCTGCTGAAGAAATGTATAGAGAAGTTTTAAAACATACGAGAGATGCAGATTTGATAATAATGAACTCTGCAGTAGCCGATTTTAAACCTAAAAATTTCAGTAAACAGAAATTAAAAAAAGCTTCTGAAAAACCTATAGTTGAGCTTGAAAGAAATCCAGACATTTTAAAAGAGTTAGGAAAAATAAAAAGGGAAAATCAGATATTAGTAGGATTTGCTGCTGAGAGTGAAAATTTGAGGGAAAATGCATTGGACAAACTAAAAAGAAAAAATTTAGATATGATTGTTGCAAACCCTTTAGATGTTTTCAGTAAAAATAAACATAAAGGATTAATAATAACGAAAAATGGAGAGGAAATAGAGATAAAACCAACTACTAAAGATAAATCTGCTTTATTTGTTCTTCAGTTAATAGTGGATAAACTACTTTAAAACTGCTCCAAATTTCTTTCTTTTCTCATTTACAAAATTCTTTATATCTTTCCAAGAGCCTGTGTTTAGAATATCTTCCTTTGTAGCCCAACCTCTTCTAGCTATAGAAACTCCAATCTCCATATATGCAAAATTACCTAAAGAGTGGCTATCCGTTGTTATAACCATCTTTACCCCTTCCTCTACAGCCCTTCTTACCCAATGCTCATCTATATCCATTCTTCTAGGTTGTGAGTTTATCTCTAATGCAGTCCCTGTTTCCTTTGCCTTTTTTAGTATTTCATCCATATTAACTTTATAACCTTCCCTTATACCTATAAGCCTTCCTGTCATATGACCTATTGCATTAACATAAGGGTTTTCCATAGCTTTTAAAATTCTATCTGTGTTGTCCCTATTAAAATGACTATGAACTGATGCAACAACCCAGTCAAGCTGGGCTAAAACCTCATCTGATAAATCTAAACTTCCATCTAATAAAATATCAACCTCTGTTCCAACTTTTATAAAATCCCAGCCCATCATCTTATTTAGAAGTTTTATCTCTTCTATTTCCTTTAACAACCTTTCTTCATCTAAACCATTTGCTACCCGCTGAGACTTAGAATGGTCTGTTATAACTATATACTCATACTTATATTTCTCTTTAACATAGTAGGCTATATCTCTTATACTATTAACTCCATCTGACCATGTAGAATGTATATGTAAATCTCCCTTTATATCTGATAATTCAACAAGCTTTGGGATTTTACCTTCTTGAGCTAATTCAACTTCTCCTCTATCTTCTCTCATTTCAGGTGGTATCCAGACTAAACCAATAGCTTTATACACCTCCTCTTCAGTTTTTCCTGCTATCTTCTCTTCATTATCAATCCTAAAAACACCATACTCATTAAGCTTTAACCCTTTCTCTTTTGCAATCTCTCTAACATGGACATTATGCTCTTTAGAGCCTGTAAAGTATTGGAGAGCTGCTCCCCATTCATCACTATTGAAAAATCTTAAATCAACCTGTCTTTCTCTGCCATCAAATTTCATAATAACGGAGGTTTTCTTTTCTCCTTTACCAATAATAAATGAAACCTCTGGTAGAGATATAAAAAAATCGGCTATTTTTAATCTATCTTCATACTTACAGCTTACTAATATATCTATATCTCCTATAGTTTCCTTTCTTCTTCTTATACTACCTACAACCTCTATACTTTCTATTTCTTTTAAAGAACTTTTTAATCTATCAACCAAGTATCTTGAAATTTGTAAAGCTTCCCATAGAATAACTCTCTTTTTAGAAATCTCATACATTTCTAAACTTTTCAATATTCTCTCAACTTTCTTTTTACCGAAACCTTTAAGTCTTTCTACTCTACCATCCTTTAAAGCTTTAACAAGCTCATCTTTTGTGGAAATTCCAAGCTCCTCGTAAATTCTCTTTAATGTTTTTGGACCTATTCCCTTTAAATCCATAAGCTCTATGAACTCTTCAGGAACTAGATTTTTTAACTCTTCATACTTTTGTATTTTTCCAGTTTCTACATACTCTTCAATCTTTGTTGCTATTCCTTGACCTATTCCCCTAATA
>JALSPY010000150.1 GCA_026985705.1 Hydrogenothermaceae bacterium
TTAAATCAGAAATTAAAAAAAATTAAAAAATTTAATTGAAAATTTTAATTTAATGATTATATTTTTAATTCCTTTATAAAGTTTATTATTATAAAATTTAGCAAAATAAGAATTGAAAGGTAAAGGAAATGAGAGTTTATGATGATATATATGATGTTGTTGTGATAGGTGGAGGACATGCAGGATTAGAGGCAGCTTTTATATCTGCAAAAATGGGAGTTAAAACTGCACTTATAACATTAGATAAAGAAAAAGTTGGTTTAATGCCCTGTAATCCGGCGATAGGCGGTATAGCCAAAGGTATAGTTGTTAGGGAGATAGACGCTTTAGGCGGTGAAATGGGAAAAGCAATAGATGAAACAGGTATTCAGTTTAAAATGCTTAATACTAGAAAAGGTCCCGCTGTACAATCTCCAAGAGCCCAAGCTGACAAAGAAGAGTATAGAAAATATATGGTAAGAAAAGTATTAAACACTCCCAATCTAACAGTTATAGAGGGAGAAGCTACAAACATATTCTTAAAGGAAAATAAAAATGAAGTTGAAGGGGTAGAAATAGACGGCAATGTCAAAATAGGAGCTAAATCTGTAGTTGTAAGCACAGGAACATTTTTAGATGGAGTTATACACATCGGGGATAAACAGATACCGGCAGGTAGAATGGATGAAAAACCTGCAAATAAACTTCCAAAGTTTTATAGAGATTTAGGTTTTCCCTTACAGAGATTTAAGACAGGAACTCCCGCCAGACTTGATAAAAATAGTATAAATTGGGATATTTTAGAGGAAGCTCCCGGTGATGAACCAGCTCCAAAATTTTCTTTCTGGACAGAACCTTACGGTTCATACTGGTTTAGGGAAGGACAAAAGGAACAAATAAAATGTTATATCACCTATACAACACCTAAAACACACGAGATAATAAGAAACAATCTTCACAGAACGGCACTTTACGGTGGAGCTATTACAGGGGTAGGTCCAAGATACTGTCCTTCTATTGAGGATAAAATAGTTAAATTTGCAAATAAGGAGAGACATACTGTTTGGTTAGAGCCTGAGACAAAAAATGGAAACAGTATATATCCTAATGGTTTATCCACATCTTTACCTGAGGAGATACAATGGGAAATGTATCGTTCTATTCCCGGTTTAGAGAATGTAATTCTTTTAAAACCTGCATATGCAATTGAGTATGATATTGTTCCTCCAACTGAGCTTTATCCAACCTTGGAAACAAAAAGGGTAAAAGGTTTATTTCATGCTGGAAATTTTAACGGGACTACCGGTTATGAGGAAGCTGGAGGACAGGGATTAGTTGCAGGTATAAATGCAGCTTTAAGAGCTTTAGGAAAAGAGCTTTTTTACCTAAGGAGAGATGAAAGTTATATTGGAGTGATGATAGATGATTTAACAACGAAGGGAGTTATAGAGCCTTATAGATTATTTACATCCCGTTCAGAAAACAGACTTTACTTAAGACAGGACAATCCTATCCTTAGACTTTATAAGAAAGGATATGATTTAGGAGTAATTTCAGAAGAACAGTATAAATTTGTTAAAGAGATTGAAGAAGAAATAAATTATTGGTTAAACAGATATAAAGAGGAAAAAACTAAAGTTTTAGTAAAAAATGAGAAAAAATCTGTTTCTGCATATGATTTATTGAAAAGACCTGAAATGAAAGTTAAAGACTTAAAGAAATATGGTTTTGAAATTCCAAGTAAAGATTATGTAGCTGAGGAAGTTGAAATAAATGTTAAATACTCAGGATATTTTGAGAGAGAGAAAAAACTAAATGAAAAAATGAGATATTTAGAAAATATTAAAATACCTAAAGACATAGATTATGAGAAAGTTCCCGGTCTAACAAAGGAAGCAATTCAGAAATTATCTAAAGCTAAACCTATTACTTTAGGACATGCTTCAAGATTGGAAGGAATAACTCCTGCAACTATTACAGCTTTAATGGTTTATCTAAATCTGAAGAAAAAACAGAAAAATTAAAAACTGGGGGAAATTTTCTTCCCCTTTTAGAAATTTATTTCCATAGGCATTACTATTGCCACATAATTTTGATTTTCGACAGGTGTAAATAAAGTCTGTGCCTCTGGATTTGTGAATTTTATAAAAATATTATCTTCATCTATAACACTAACAGCATCTATTATATACTTAGCATTAAATCCCATAGAGTAGTCATCTCCCTCATAATCTATTTCTATTTCATCAACAGCCTCTCCAAATTCCGATGAAAATGTTTTAAGCTCTAAAACACCTTTTCTTAAAGTTAATTTAGTAGGTTTAGGTTCTCCCTCTACAATAGCAGAAACCCTTTTTATAGCTTCTAAAAACTCCTTCCTATTAACCTGTATTTCTATACTAAAATCTTCTGGTATAACCTGAGTATAATCAGGGAAAGCTCCTTCTAAAACCCGTGTCATTAAAAGCCAATCTCTAGATTTAAAGAATGTGTATTGCTCTGTAGATGCAACTTCAACATCTTCAAAATCCGTTGCTAACTTTTTAAGCTCATTTAAAGCTTTTTGGGGAATAATAACTTCAATTTCGCCTGTTCCTGTTTTTTCTATTTTATATAAAGCTAATCTGTGCCCATCTGTAGCCACAACATCTATACTATCTCCAACTGTTTTAAATAAAACTCCTTGTAATGCATATCTGCTTTCCTCTTTAGAA
>JALSPY010000151.1 GCA_026985705.1 Hydrogenothermaceae bacterium
AGATATGTATGTTTTTCATCTGGAAAAATTTCCTCTTTAACTTCCTTTATAAATTTTGAGAGGGCATCCTTAAATAGTTTCTTTCCTTCTAAATATCTTTTAACAAACTTTGGAGATTTATCGAAAAATCCTAATAAATCATGAAAGACTAAAACCTGACCGTCAGTTTTGTTTCCTGCACCAATGCCAATGGTTGGAATTTCTAAAGAATTTGTTATATCTTCAGCTAAACTTTTAGGAATGGCTTCTAAAACTATAGAGAAAACTCCAACATCCTGTAAAAGTTTTGCATCTCTCTTTAATTTTTCTTGTTTTTCCTTAGTCTTCCCTTGGACTTTATAACCTCCTAAAGCATGGACAGACTGTGGAGTTAAACCTAAATGTCCCATTACAGGTATACCAGATTTTACCAATTTTTCTACAGTTTCTAATATTTCTTCTCCACCTTCCAGTTTAACAGCATTGGCTCCTGTTTCTTTCATTATTCTTCCAGCATTTCTTAAAGCTTCCTCTTTGTTTACCTGATATGTTAAAAATGGCATATCAACAACTATAAATGTATTGGGAGCTCCTCGTCTTACCGCTTTAGCATGATAGATAATTTCATCTAAACTTACCGATAAGGTACTGTCATGTCCTTGAACAACCATTCCCAAACTATCACCAACTAAGATACAATCTATACCTACCTCTTCACAGATTAAAGCTGACCAGTAGTCATATGTAGAAATCATTGTTATCTTTTTATTTTCTCTTTTTGCCTTTAAAAATTCTAAAATTGTTTTCATCTCTATTCCTAAAATTTAATCTATACTGATAAGATTATAAAATAATTCTCCATTTCTTTTTAACGATAAAGGATATTTAATTTCTCATATAAGATTGATTTAGGATTTAGATAATTGATGGTTTAATTAGAGATTTTTTAATGGCTGGGGAGGCAGGACTCGAACCTGCGACACCCGGTTCCAAAGACCGGTGTTCTGCCAACTGAACTACTCCCCAACAATAACAATCATATATTATTTTAACCTAGTTTTTATCAATTTCCAACCTTTAGATTTACAAATTAACTCTAATTTTTCATTAGCAGTTCCAAAAGCATAAACACTACTACCGCTTCCACTAATATATCCTTTATACCCTAAAAACTCTAATGTGTTTATAACTTCCTTTATTACGGGATATTCCTCTTTAGCTATATCCCCTAACCTATTCTCTATGTAAGGTAGCCATTCTTCAAAATCACCATTCAGGTTAGATATTATAGGGATTTCCTCTTTTTTTGTCAATAAATCTTCTCTAACGAGACTATAAATCTTTTTAGTTGAAATTTGTATATTTGGATAAATAATAAAAATCTCTTTGTTAAGTTTTTTATCTAAAAATCTTAATTTATCTCCTCTTCCTTCTCCTATAGCAAATCCACCTTTTAAAAAGAATGGGACATCTGCTCCTAATGTAGATGCTAAATTAAATAGCTCCTGCTCTGTTAAAGGGTTTCCTTCCATCTCATTTACAGCCTTTAATACTACTGCAGAGTTTGAGCTTCCACCACCTAAACCAGCTCCAACGGGAATATTTTTTTCTATGAAAACATCATAATTTGGCTCAATACCAGTCCATTCTTCAAACTTCTTTAATGTTTTAAAAACTATATTTTCTTCATCTTCAGGAACTAATGGAGAAGAAGTTGAAACTTTCAGTCTTACAGATTTTTTTATATAGATTTTATCCCCAAAATCTACAGTATGATATATCGTGAATATATCGTGATAACCATCTGGTCTTTTTCCTAAAATCCATAAACCTAAGTTTATTTTTGCTGGTGAGAATACAACTTTCATCTTCTAACACCCCGTTTAAATTATTTCTATTCTCATTGATATATCTAACCATTTTGAAGAGTGTATAGTTGCCCCTGTAGATATAAAATCAACTCCAGTTAGAGCTACTTCTCTAATATTATCTAGTGTAATGTTTCCAGATGCCTCAAGCTTCACTTTACCATTTACCAACTTCACAGCCTCTTTCATTTCTTCCAAATTCATATTATCAAGCATAATAATATCAACATCACACTTTAAAGCCTCTTTCAACTCTTCTAAATTTGAAACCTCAACTTCTATTTTTACCATTGGAGAAACCTTTTTCTTTATTTGCCTAACAGCTTCACTTATAGAGCCTGCCAGTAATATATGATTATCCTTTATCATTACCATATCGTATAAAGCAAATCTGTGATTTTCTCCTCCACCAACTTTTACCGCATACTTTTCAAAATATCTAAATCCCGGTGTTGTTTTTCTAGTGTCTAAAAGTTTCGTTTTTGTTCCTTCCAGTTTTTCAACATACTTTCTCGTTAATGTTGCAATTCCAGATAACCTTTGAGTTATATTTAGAGCAGTCCTTTCACCTTTTAGCAGGGCTTTCCCATCACCTTCTATTTCTAAGATAATATCTCCTTTTTTTATAGTTGAGCCATCTTTTTTATAACTTATTACTTTCAGATTTTCATCTAAAATTTTAAAGATAGAAATCGCAAAATCTATTCCTGCTAAAACTCCATCCTCTTTAGCTATAAAGTATCCTCTTGTATTCCTATCAACATCTAAACTGTCTGTAGTAATATCCTTTACTCCTATATCCTCTAATAAAAACTCTTTAAGTTTTTCCTG
>JALSPY010000152.1 GCA_026985705.1 Hydrogenothermaceae bacterium
AGGAAAAAGGTTTTGAGGTTATAGACAAAGGAACTTATTCAAGTGAGAGGACAGATTATCCAATCTATGCTGAAAGGGTGGCAAAAGCAGTTGCTAATGGCGAAGTAGATAGAGGAATACTAATATGTGGAACCGGTATAGGTATGTCAATTACAGCAAATAAAATAAAAGGGGTAAGAGCAGCTTTATGTCAAAATGATTTTATGGCAAGAATGGCGAGAAAACATAACAACTCAAATATTCTCTGCTTAGGACAAAGAGTAATTGGGACAGATCATGCATTATCAATAGTTGATACATTCTTCTCTACAGAGTTTGAAGGAGGAAGGCACAAAAATAGAATAGATTTGATAAGTAAGATAGAAGGCTTAAATTAGAAAATATCGGAAAAAGTTTATACAGGTTTTTTATTATGGAAATAGTTATATTTTTTATTTTTTTTGTGATAGCTTTATCCTTTGGAGTATTTTTTCTATTAGTTTTCTTTAATGAAAGGGAAAGAAGAAGATTAGAAATAGAAAAGATGAATTTAGTAAGACGAATTGAAGAGCTAGAAATTAGCTTTCAGGAAAGATTAAAATTTGAGCTAGAAAGATATAAAAAGGAAGATAGAAAGGAATTAGAAGAAGAGATTAGAGAAAAACTAAGGAAAGAGTACGAAATATTACTTGAAAATTGGAAAAAAGAGGAAGAAAAGGCGATAATAGAAAAAACATTAAAAGACTACGGTTCTTATATTATCAAAAAGGTTGGAGAGAGAATAACTCCCCTGTATACATTCTACAAATACAATATAGACCCACTGGATATCAGATTTATAGGTTGTCCAATAGATTATATAGCCTTTAAAGGATTAGAAAGTAAAGATTACGATAATTTAGAAGTTTATTTTATTTCTGTAAAAACTAGCAAAAATAAAAGATTTTCAAATGAGAAAAAAATTGCTATTAAAAGGGCTATTGAGGAAAAAAGAGTTAAATGGTTAGAGGTTGAGATAACCCAGTTTTTAGATAAAATTTTGAACATTGAAGAATTTGAGAGAGAAGAAGTTAAAAAACTTAATGAAGAAAACGGTAAGATAAAAGAAAATGAATAAAATGGATAATAGAAATATAGATGATAATTTAAGACCTAAAAATCTTGATGACTATATAGGTCAGGAAAATGTAAAAAAACAGCTTAAAATCTTTATAGAGGCAGCAAAAAAGAGAAATAAGCCTATAGATCATATTTTAATAACTGGCCCTGCTGGGCTTGGTAAAACCTCATTGGCTTATGTTATAGCGAAAGAGTTAAATAAAAACATAATCATAACATCAGCTCCAATTTTAGATAAAAAGGGAGATATAGCTGGAATTTTATCATCTTTAAATGAAGGAGATATTCTCTTTATAGATGAAATACATAGATTAAATCCTTCTATAGAGGAAATTTTATATTCAGCTTTGGAGGATTTCTGTATAGATATAGTCATAGGCAAAAAAACAACCGCGAAAACGATAAGGATAAACCTTCCTAGATTTACTTTAATAGGTGCTACAACTAAGGTAGGGATGTTAACCAATCCTTTAATATCTAGATTTGGAATTATTTTAAAGATGGATTTTTATACAAACGAAGAATTAAAAAAGATTATAAAAAGGTCAGCAAAGATACTTGGTATAGATATAACGGAAGATGGAGCTATAGAAATAGCTAAAGTTTCTCGGGGAACTCCCCGAATAGCTAACAGACTGTTAAAAAGAGTTCATGATTTTTGTATTGTAAATAGAAAAACTATTATAGATGGAAAAATTGCAAAGGAAGGATTAAGATTTTTAGGCATAAACAGTTTTGGATTGGAAGAAATAGATATAAAGTATTTAAAATTATTAGTATACGATTTTAACTGTAAACCTGTAGGACTAAACACCATAATTTCTGCTCTGTCAGAGGACAAATATACAGTTGAGGAAGTAATAGAGCCTTATCTTATTAGGCTTGGTTTGATAGAGAAAACCCAAAGGGGAAGAATTCCTACAGAAAAAGCTAAACAAATTTTAAAAAATATGTAAAAATATATATATGCCTGAGTGGCGGAACTGGCAGACGCGGGGGACTCAAAATCCCCTGCCCGAAAGGGCGTGCGGGTTCGACTCCCGCCTCAGGCATTTTTTTAACTTTTAATATTAAGGATTAACCCTAATTTCCAATCAAAACCTTAAAAATAATTTAAAACTGTAAAGCTAAAATAAAAAAGTGAATTTAAATCAAAAAACCTTCCAAAAAACAGCCTTAATATTCTCAATTCCCATATACTTTAATTTACTAAATGTTGTCTCTATTTTTTTCCTGACTTTTTTCAAAAAGGATTGTTTTTCCCTCTGTTTATTATGAATTTTTCCCTTCTTTATTGCATCTAACTCTATATTTAGTTCTTCATATGTGTCTATTATCAATGCAAGCTTATATTCAAACCATTCTCCATTTCCATTATTGCCTTTATATATTTTCCCTTTTACTTTCTTACATCTTCTCATCCTCATAAGTTCACAAATAGGAATTGGTTCGATATCAAGAATTCTTTGTTTGACAGAAATTTTTTTACTAATATAATTAAAAGTTTTATTAATTTTTTAGCTTTTTCACTCTTTTAACAATTGCAGGTAATTGTAGCATATAAGGGAACACATCCC
>JALSPY010000153.1 GCA_026985705.1 Hydrogenothermaceae bacterium
AAATTAAAAGAATTAATGAGGTTTACAAAAAATTTAGATACTACAAAAATCCCGTAAGAATTACATATATAATAACAATGCTAGTCTTAACAATGTTTGTTATTCTGTCTGCTATATGGTTTAGTCAATACATAGTGAGAAATATAACCTACCCTTTAGAGAAACTTGTTGAAGCATCTAAAAAGTTAGCCAAAGGAAATCTAAATGTAAAGATAAATATAAAGGCACCTGATGAGATAGGTATTTTAATAAAAGAGTTTAACCATATGGTAGAAGAGTTAAAGAATTTATACTTAAAATTAGAGAGAAATAATAAAGAGTTAAAAGCTAATAAGGAGTATTTAGAAGCTATACTTGATAACGCTAGAACAGGAGTAATATTTTCAAATCGTTTTGGTATTATAGAGAAAATAAACAAATCTGCATCTGAGATATTAAAAATAAATCCTAAGGATGTTGAAGGAAAAGATATAGAGGAGTTTTTAAAAGACTTGGGTATTGATATATCCCTTATAGATAAAGAACAAACTATAAATATAAATGGCAAAGTGATTATGTTAAAGATAACAAAGATATCTCCTAAAGGTTATATAGTTGTTTTTGATGACATAACAGATATTCTCTTAGCAGAAAAGTTTATAACATGGAAAGAAATGGCTAGAAGGATAGCACATGAGATAAAAAATCCTTTAACTCCTATTAAACTTTCAGCTGAAAGGATAGAAAGACAGTATAAAAATCAAAATCCCAAATTTGAAGAAATATTAAAAAAGTCTGTTAATGTTATAAAAACTGAAGTAGATTATCTTTCTAAACTTGTAAGGGAGTTTAGTCAATTAGCTAAAACTGATAAAAAATTAAATATAGAGAATATAAATTTAAATGATTTTATAAAGGAAATTGCAGAAAGTTATAAATCTGATATTTTTGACATAAAAGTTAATATACCGACGGAGCTAAATATAAACGGTGATAAGGAGCTTTTAAAACAGGCTTTTATAAACCTTATTCAAAACAGTTATGAAAGTGTTTTAGAAACAGGAAAAAGAGGCTATCTAGAAATAAAAGCTATTTCTGAAGGGAATAGTATAAAGATAATATTCAAAGATAATGGTAAAGGTATTAATCCTGAAGATATGAAAAATATATTTCTACCATACTACACAAATAAACCTAAAGGTAGCGGTTTAGGATTAACTATAGTTAAAGAAATTATAGAGAAACACAAAGGAGAGATAAAAGCAGTTCCTGTTAAAGATGGTGCTTTATTTGAGATTATTTTGAATAAAGATTTATCTTCTTGAAACTTTTTCAATTCTAACTATTTTTCCACCTCTGTATATAACTCTAACTTTGTCTCCTGGTTCAAACTTTGTTCCCCTAACAACTATAGCAGCTCTTCTTCCATCATCAAGCTCAACTATCAGTTGTTGTGCATTTGCAGTATCTGCTTTATATCCAACATATGCTCCTGCTAATCCACCTAAAATTTGAGCTAAAGTGTTTGCTTTCCCTTCCCCTATAAAACCACCTAAAACTGCTCCTAAAACACCACCTACAACTGCTCCAGCTCCTGTATCTTTAATTCTTACATAATTAACATCAACAACCTTCCCATATTGATAATCTAAAAACTCTCCCGCATCATCTAAAGATACTTCCTGTGTATTATCATAAAGCTGAGAACAACTGTTAAAGCTTAAGATTAAGGCAACAGCTAAAATTGAAAGAGCTAACACTTTTTTTAATTTATCCATCTCTTTACTCCTAGGGAGTTTTTAGACTATAATATCATACTTTTAATTTATTCCTGAGAAGAAAAATTGAAAGTAAGTGGGAAAAATTTAATTTTATCATTGGTTAATTGAAAGTAATTCAAGTTTCACCAAATAGAAATTTTTTCATGATTTTTATCCTCCTTTTTATATTCTAAATTTTTTTAACGAAAACAAATGAATTAATTAGCTTCCTATGTTTTATAGAAAATTCAATTTTTTCTCTCTTATTTATATTTATCTATAAAAAGTCTTGTTCCTTCTTTTCTCTTCTGCGGATAAATTGCGGAAATAATCTTTAAATCTGGAAAAACCTCCTCCAAACGCATAAAAATCATATCAAACCAACAATTGAACGTTCTATCTTCGCAAATATAAAATAAGCCTTTAGAAGATTTAGAAATTTTTTTTATTAAAGATGTTTTCTCATTATTTCTATTCAATGGATTATCTTCTGAAAGAATATTACCTATAATATTTCTTTTTAACTTAAAGTTTGCATATATATACACCCTATATCCAAATTTATATGGATAAATACATACTTTATATGCGCCTTTTTCATTTGTACCAAATAATAGCATATCCAATACATTTTCACGATACATCTCAATCCATGCATTTTTACAAACTGCAATTGCATTACCAATATTATCTACAATTCTATTAGTTACAATAGTTTTTTCTACTTGTTCTAATAGCTTTTTCGGAAAACCTTTTTTATTTTTTATAATGTCACATCTATAGCTAAGAGAATATTCTATTCCTCTAACTACTTTATCTTTTTCATATTTATAGATAAATAAGCGGCTAAAATCCTGTTTTTTAAAACTGGGATACAGCCGCTTGACATTTTTAA
>JALSPY010000154.1 GCA_026985705.1 Hydrogenothermaceae bacterium
AAATGGAAAAATTATATCTATACCAAAAGAAATTTTAGAAAAAATTAAAGAGGCAAAAAATGATAAATGAGAGACTATTAGAGATTTTAGCCTGTCCTAAATGTAAAAATGAGGTTGTATATATACAGGATGGGTTTATATGTTTAAATTGTAAACTTCTCTTTAGAGTAGAAGATGGTATTCCTAACTTCTTAATTGATGAGGCTGAGAAATTAAATGATGAAGAAATAAAGAAATATATAAGTGAAAAATCATAAAAAGTTCTTAAAGGATATGTAAATAATTCAGTTTAAGTAGATTGTTTTATTTAATAATTGAAAATATAAACAAACTTTTTAAAGGAGGTAAAAATGGAACAGAATATAAAACCTGAAATTTTAGAAAAGATGAAAAAATTTGCAGAAAATTTTGCCAAAAAATCTGGAACAGTAGTTAATCCAAATAAGGAAGCAGCAGAGGCAGTTATAAATGGTTTAGCAAATCATGTTCAGGAATTGGGAAAACCATTATGTCCTTGCAATTTCTATCCAAATAAGGAAGAAGAAGTCAAAAGAAGAAAATGGATTTGTGCCTGTGATGAAATGCAGATTTTTAAATACTGTCATTGTTTATTATTTACAACTGAAGAAGGTTTACCAATAACTGAATATTTACCAGAGTGGCATGAAGGAAGACAGATTTACGGATTAGTAAAAGACCCCACACCAGACAAAGGTAGGGCTTTAGCAAAGTTTGAGAAGATAGTAGAAAACCTTAAAGAATATGTTAAAGAGCATAACTTAGATATTCCTGAGGAAGAAATTATAAAGTGGGCTGAAAAGGTTGCTAAAAAGAAGTAAAGAAAGGTAATAGAGTAATGAAAAGTATGTATGGTATTTTTTTTATAATCCTTGGGATAGCAGGTATAATATTACCTGTTCTTCCCGGTATTCCATTTCTCATAATTGGAGGTTTTTTACTTGGTATAATCCCTAAAAAACTAGTTTTAAAAACATTAAAAACTGTTAAGCTAGATAATAAAGAAAGTAAATTTAACAGGTTTTTAAATTATCTAATAATAAAGTATGTTTATGAAAAGGATTTTATTCTAAAAAAGTAGAGAGGATAAATTGAACCACTCCTATCAAAGCTCCGATAATTGCTCCAAAATATGTGATATGTTTAAGCTGTTTTTCAGTTATACCTAGAATTATAAACTCTAAATCTTTAATATCTATACTTAAAAGTGTTTCTTTTACTGAATTTTTTATATCTATCCTTTTTATGATTTCATTTATCTCTTTGTCTAAATTTTCTTCAACTGTGGTATATATCCTTTCCAATATTTTTTCCTTCAATTTAGGTTTTATTTTATCTAAACCTTTAGTAATAGCTTTATCCAAAGCCGTCATTATGAAAGCTGTTTTTATATTAAACTTACCTATTGAAAGTCCTTCCGACAGATTTCTTTTAAAATCATTAATAAAACTATCTATAATTTCATCTAAAGAATTTTCTATACTCTTTCTTAAAGTTATTTTGTAATCAGTTTTTTCTAAAATCTCTTTAAGTTTCTCCTCTGTAAAAATATACCTTTCTAAAGTTTCAGCTATAGCTTCAGCTATCTTTTCCCTTTCTTTTGGAATAACTCCGGGAGTAAAGGGTACAGGAATTCTATTAAAAAGATATACTTTTTTATAGGGTCTAAATAACATTTTAATTGCAAGATAGTTAGTTATATATCCTACAAAAGCTCCAATAAAAACGAATAGTATAAATTTAAAAATCATACCTTTTCCTTTACATCAATGGATTTTCTTTCCTTTCTAATTTTTCCAAATGTGAATTGTTATTCAATTCTTTTAAAAAGAATTTGTTATTTTCAAAAGATATTACAGAATAGCTAGCGTTGGTATGTTTAAAAGCCCATAGATTTTCTAATCCTATATTTAGACTAATACATAAAAGACCTTGTATAGAGCCTCCATGCCCTACAACAAGAATTTCTTTTTCATTTAGCTTTAGTATATAATCTAAAAAATCAGACAGTCTACTTAAAAATTTTTCTTCATCTTCTTGTGAAGGTAAAGGGTATTTAATCGGATTTCTTAACCAGTTTACAAAGTCTCTTCTGTTTTTTTCAAAAATTTCTTTATAACTTTTTCCTTCCCATTCTCCAAAATACATCTCTCTTATACGACTATCTTTTTCTATCTCTAAATCTAAAGTATCTCCTACAATATGTGCAGTTCTATATGCTCTTCTTAAATCTGAAGATATTACTCTTTCCACTTGAAATCTCTTTTTTATATCTAGAGCTAAAAGATGTCCCTGAACAATACCTCTGGGAGTTAAATCTGTGTCTATATGACCCTGTATTATGCCCCTCGCATTAAACTCACTTTCTCCATGACGAGCTAATATTATTCTTTTCATTGTTTTTCTCTAATTCTTTTTTTATCTACTCAGATATTTTAGTCTGTTAAAAAATTTTTTTAGTCTTTATCTGGTAGTTTTTTTTAATCATTATAAGTGTGAACTACCCTTGACTAAAGACAAGGGCTTCACAGGGAGGCTGTTCACCTTCGGCTCACCACTTTGCCTTCGGCAAATGTTGCTTACTTAATGTAAGCCTTATCCCTGACAG
>JALSPY010000155.1 GCA_026985705.1 Hydrogenothermaceae bacterium
GTGCTCCCTCTTTAGTTAAGATAGGTATCCCTTTTTTGTCTCTGTCAAACTGAACTTTATAATAACCTATAAGCTCAATAACTCTCTGCAAGCCTTCATCTACCAAAATCTTTACATTTTCCTCTATACATAAACCTTTACCAGCCTTTAATGTATCCTTAAAATGTGCGTCTGGGCTGTCTTCTAGAGATAGAGCTACTGCAATACCACCTTGAGCTAAAAATGAATTTGAAACTTTTATATTCCCCTTTGAAACAAGCAAATAATCAACATTTAATCTATCTAACTCTAAAGCCACAGTTAAACCGGCTAAACCTGAACCAACTATAACTGTGTCTGTGAAAACTGTTTTTAATCTTTCTGTATCAAATTCTGTTAAATATCTTTCCATAAAACTACTTAACCTTTAAATCATGTATTATTTCCATAATTAGGGAAGCTAACTTTATTGGATTATGTCTAGCTAAATTCCAACTTGTATTAAGTAGATTTTTAGCATAAACCTTTATACCTAACCTTGCTATATTACCTACATCTGCCACAACAGGCTCAGAATGTTCCTTCATATATTTTTTTATAATCTTATCTTCAGGAATACCTGTATTAACTATTACAGCATCTAAAAAAGGTTTACCAACTATATTATAAAGAGCTTTAATATGGTCTGATGCAGTGTATCCATCTGTTTCACCGTATTGTGTCATAACATTGCATATATAAACTTTATAAGCATCTGTTTTAATAATTGCTTCTCTTATGTCTTTAACTAAAAGATTTGGGATTATACTGGTATAAAGGCTTCCGGGACCTAATATTATTAATTCTGCATCTAATATTTTTTCTATTGCTTCCTCTGGAGCTTTAACATCTTCAGGCTCTAGCCATATTCTTTCTATCTTTGCCACTAACTTTTTTCCATATTCAGTTATTTCAGTCTCTCCCTTTATAATTTTTCCATCTGAAAACTTAGCTACTAAATCAACAATTTCTGTAGTTGAAGGTATTATTTTTCCCTTAATCTTTAAAATATCCGAAACTGTTTCTATAGCTTCTAAGAAATTTCCATTTATTTTAGTTAAAACTGATAAAAATAGATTTCCAAATGAATGACCTTTCAAACACTCTCCCTCAGAAAAACGGTATTTAAAAACTTCCGTTAATATATCCTCATCTTCAGCTAAAGCGGTAATACAGTTTCTAATATCTCCCGGTGCTGGTATATTAAGCTCTTCTTTTATTCTTCCTGAGCTTCCTCCATTATCTGAAACAGTAACAATTGCAGATAAATCATTTAATTCTTCCGGAACAAGATGTTTTATACCTTTAAGAAGATTAGATAAACCGGTTCCTCCCCCTATAGCCACAACTTTCATAAAAAAATCCCCCTAAAAATTTTTCAATTAGTTTTATAATTTAGGAAATTTTTTATATTTTTCTCGTTTATTTCATTTATAAGTCCTTTTTCTGTTATTATCGCAGTTATATTCTCAGCAGGTGTAATATCAAAACTGTAGTTTATCGCAGGAGAGTTTTTAGGAGCTATATCACATCCACCACAGGTTTTAACTTCCCTTTCATCTCTAACTTCTATTGGTATATCTTCTCCCTTTTTTGTAGTTAAATCAAATGTTGTAGTTGGAGCAACAACATAGAAAGGTATATTATGCTCTTTAGCTAAGACAGAGAGAGTATAAGTTCCTATCTTATTTGCAACATCTCCATTTGCAACTATTCTATCGGCACCAACAATAATAAGGTCAACTTTTCCTTTTGATATTAAAAATCCAGCTGAATTGTCCGTAATTATGTAATGTGGAATTCCCTCCTCATATAACTCCCAAGCTGTAAGTCTAGCTCCCTGTAAGTAAGGTCTAGTTTCATCAATTAAAACTGTAATATCTTTTCCATACTCGTATGCACTTCTTATCACTCCTAATGCTGTTCCCCAACCTGCAGTTGCCAATGCTCCTGTATTACAGTGGGTTAAAATGGTAGCTTTATCAGGTATTAAAACTTGACCATATCCTCCCATAGTTTTATTTGCATGATAATCCTCTATTTCTATTCTTCTAGCTTCCTTAAAAAGCTCATCTATAAGTTTCTTTTCATCTATATCTTCTTTTAACAGATTGTTGAATTTGTTCCACATTCTCTCTAAAGTCCAAAATAGATTTACAGCTGTAGGACGGGTATTTAAGAGAGTATCGTATATATCTTTAGCTTTACTTAAATCTTTATTACTTTCTATTAGCTGTTTTATACCTATTGCAAATCCATAGGCTCCAACTATTCCTATCAAAGGGGCTCCTCTAATCATCATACTCTTTATAGCTTTAGCTACATCAATGTATGTTTCTAATTTTTCCCATTCAAGCTCATTTGGAAGCTTTAGCTGATTTATAACAAAAAGTGTATACCCTTCTAATTTCAAGGCTCTTATATCTTTTAACTTTCTCAATAATAACTATCCTCTTTATAAAATTTTGAAAAAAAATTATATCAAAACATACTAAATAATTTTCATTTTATGAAATTTTTATTTTTTAAGTTTTATTGACAGTCTATACTAGAGGAATATTATGAAAGTTATAATGAGGAATTATATCTATTAAAGGGAGGAATAAAATTGAAAAAATTTTTGCTTTTAATTTCATTATTAAGTTTTATACTCGTTTCTTGTTCCTCGTCAATTAATAGCTATCAGAATGTTAGTTTAGTAAAGAAAGACAGTTTTATTGTTTTACCTTTTGAGAATAATACAGAAACTCCCCTTGCAGGGATTAGAGCATCTAAAATTGCTGAGGGAGTTCTAATTTCACATGGATTTAATATAAATGGAAAAATTTATAAACAGAAAGAGTATAAAGCTGAAGAAATAAAAGAACTTCTTGAAAAGGTTAAAAAGGAAGGTTACAGATATGCAGTTTTAGGAGATGTTAATGAGTGGAGATATAAAACTGGGATAGATGGAGAACCTGCAGTCAATATAACTATGAGAATTATTGATTTAAAAACAGGGAAAACGGTTTGGTCAGGTGTTGCATCTAAAAGTGGTATGGGATATTCATCAATAGGAACTTTAGCTCAGGATTTATTAAATGAGTTTGCAGAAAGTATTAAATAAAAATTTATCCCTTTGAGGAATGAAAATGTTAGATAAAATTAAATTTTTAAGAGTTTTTGTAGATACGTTATCTGTTTTAATTGTTTATATGGTAATAGGCTACTTTATTAACCCAAATGATATTTTACTTATCAATAAACAATTTCAGACATTTATTATCATAATAGCAATAATTAGCTTATTTTATGGTTTTCCTGCAGGGATACTATCTATGTTAGTATTTTTAGTTATAGGATTTACATTTTATCCACAGTTTCCACTCTATCAATTTCTCTGGTATTTGGCTTTAACTCTTATATTCAGTGAAGCCCATTACCTATGGAACTCTAAAATATTAAAGCTTGAAAAAGAGAAAGAATATCTAAATGAAAAACTTAAATACCTTAGGGAAAATTTATTCACTTTAAAAATATCACATGACCAGATAGAGAAGAACTATGTTTTAAAACCTATGAGTATAAGAAATGTTTTAAATGAGATTAATAAAATGGTAAAAACAAAAGATGAAAAACTGTTTGAAAATTTCCTATTACTAATTTCAAAATACACTCAAGTTGAAAGTGGAAGTTTATACTTACAGGATGAAAAGGATAAAGATAGTTATGTTGAAGTTGCTAGGATAGGTAATGGTGCTGAGTTAGATTTTGAAGACCCTATGATGAAGGAAGTTTTGGAAAGAAGAGAAAGTTCGTTTTTATCAATTGCTGATTTAGATGGCAACAATCCTTCTAAATATCTGGCAGTATCTACGGTTTTGGATGACAATAATGAATTTAAAGTGTTCCTCTTAATAAAGGAGATGCCTTTTACAGAGTTAAACAAGGATAATATGTTAAAAATAGATGTATTTTTACTTTATTTAGTTAAAAATTTAGATATATCTAAAAATTATGAAAAATTACTTGAGAAGTATATAGACCTTGATATGTATCTAATAAGAGAAATTGATATTCTTATACAACTTTATCAAAAGTACAAAATTGAAAGTAATATTGTAGTTTTCTTTGCCGACGAAGGGGAACCTGTAGGAAGTATATTCATGGAGATAGAAGGTTCTATCAGAGGTTTAGATTATGCAGTTAGATACAAATATGGAAACAAGGAAATGTTAATTGTTCTACTGCCATTTACAAGTGATGCAAATGTTAAAGGGTTTATAGAAAGAATTAGAAAGAATATAAGAAGATTATTTGGTAGAGATACTGAGCTTGCTTTACTTCACAAAATAATTCCTATCGGAAAGTTTTCTTTAGAAAAAACTATTTATAAAGTGGTTAAGTCATGATGTTATATACATTAGGAAGTAAAAAACTAATACCTTTATCACTTTCTTTAGAAATAAGCTCACTGACTATTCTATTTTTTACAGAGGACTTCCAAGGAAAAGTTTTTGTTGTTTTACTTCTTCATTTTTTTGCTAGTATACTTTTATCTCAGATTATATGGATGATTTTACCGAAAAAATATAAAGAACCTTTTCCACTTAGTTTGATATCTCTCTTTATTATAGTTTTTGCTACACCGCTAGTCAGTTATTTAGCTCTTTTAATTTTATATGTTGTTTTAAAAAAACAAAGACCAAAAAAAATTTATCCCTTTAAGTATCTATCTATATGGAAAGAATTAGAGGAAATAAAAATTCCTAAAAGAAAATTTGGTGAAGCGGCTATAATTGAATTGGTAAGGAATACAAAAATCCCAGTAGAGAAAAGATTGAAGGCTTTCATATTCTTAACTGAGATTATATCACCAGAAACAGTAAAACTCTTAAAAATTGGATTATCTGACCCTAATGATGAGATAAGATTATTATGTTTTTCTGAATTAAGTAAAATAGAAAAAAAGATAACTTCCTCTATTCATTACTATCTGAATGTTTTAGAAAACGCTAAAAGTGATAAAAAGTATTTAGATGCATTAGAAAATTTAGCAAAATCTTACTGGGAAGCGGTATATTTAGGTATTGGTGATGAGGAGTTAAATAAGTATTACATAAATCAAACTTATAAATACTGTCTAAGAGCCATAGAGTTTGCCGAAAGTAAAGGTTTAGAAATTGACCCACATATAATCTTAATACTTGGAAAAATTGAGTTAATAAAAGGTGATTATGAAAAAGCTGAAGAGATGTTGACCTCAATTTTAGATACTAATATACCAAAATTTGAAGTTGTTCCATCTTTAGCTAAATTGTATTATGAAAAAGAAGAATTTTCAAAAATTAAAAGTTTATTTAAGAAATATCCATACCTTAGATATGATTTTGATTTATATCCTATATATACATTATGGAGTGGTAAATAGTGGTTAAATATATAAGGAAATCTAAAGACTTTGATATACTTTTAATTGCAGAAGGAACTTATCCATATATTAAAGGTGGAGTTTCTTCTTGGATACACCAACTTTTAACAGGTTTACCTGAGTTTAAATTTGGTATAGTTTTTTTAGGAAGTAAACCTGAAGATTACGGAGATATAAAATATAATCTTCCAGACAATCTAGTTCATTTGGAAGTTCACTATCTATTTGGAAAGAAAAATACTCCAGTTATTCAAAAAAAAACTGTTGAGCCAGAAAAATTTAAGTACGTTTACAATCTTCACGATTATTTTATATCTAAAAAAGGTTCAAGGAAAATTGATTATATTCCTGACTATATAAAATCATTAGATTTTTATAATAAAGTTATAACTGAGGATGTTTTTTTATTCAGTAAAAATTCTTGGGAATTTATAACAGAAAAGTATTATCAAAACTGCTCTAACTATCCTTTTGTTGATTACTTTTGGACTGTTCGTAATATACACTCTCCCATATGGGTAGTAACAGATGTTGCACAAAATATAGAAGGATATAAAATTATTCATTCCCCATCTACCGGTTATGCAGGTTTCTTAGGAGCTTTACTACACTTTGATACTGGTAAACCATTTATACTAACAGAGCATGGAATATATGTGAGAGAGAGAAAGATAGATTTATTAAGTGCCGATTGGATAGAGGATAAAAGAAATATATTCCAGAAAGAGTTAGGTGAGTTAGACTATTTAAAAAAGATGTGGATAAAGTTTTTTGAAGGTTTAGGAAAATTTACATACTCAGCGGCAAATCCTATAATTTCTCTCTTTGATATAGCTAGACAGATACAGATTAGGTATGGAGCTTCCCCTGACAAAACTATAGTTATACCCAATGGAGTTGATGTAAAGGGATTAGGAGAGCTTGTTAAAAAGAGACCAAAAGAAATTCCTAAGGTTATAACACTTATAGGTAGGGTTGTTCCAATTAAAGATATAAAGACATTCATAAAAGCTATGAGGATAGTAGCAAATAATATACCTGATGTTGAAGGGTGGATTGTAGGTCCTGAAGATGAAGACCCAGATTACGCTGAGGAATGTCGTTTCTTAGTAGACAGTTTAGGATTAAAGAAAAATGTTAAATTTTTAGGCTTTCAAAATATTAAGGATATATTACCTAAGACAGGTATATTAACTTTAACATCTATAAGTGAGGGGATGCCCTTAGTGGTGATAGAAGGTTTCGCTGCAGGACTTCCTGCAATAACAACAGATGTAGGCTCCTGTAGTCAGCTAATATACGGTGGAATAGATGAAGAGGATAAAAAACTTGGTAAAGCCGGAGAAGTTGTTCCTATAGCAAATCCTGAAGCCCTAGCTGAAGCATATTTAAAATTGTTGACAGACGAGAATTTATGGAAAAATTGTCAACAGACGGCTTTAAGGAGAGTTAGGAAGTATTATTCTCTAGAAAGATTTTTAAATAGTTATAGGAAAATATACAACGAGGCTTTAAATCAGTGGCAGGGATAGGTTTTAGACTTCAAAAACTTCTAAAGAAGAAAAGTTTACTATCAGTATTAAAAGCTTATGGTTATTCTGCAGTTATAGGTGCAGGCTCCTGGATTATTGCCGTTGGTGGATTGGTAATAACAGCCTCAATAGTAAAAGAATTATTAATTTATAAAAATCAAGTAATTCAGTTTTTGACTACATCCACATATTTATTTGCCTTAAGTCTAATATACACAGGATTTTTTCAACTATACTTTTCTAGATATATAGCTGACAGAATATTTGAGAAAAAGCTAGATAAAATCCTTCCTAATATAATAGGAATGGTTGTTTTTACTATATTTTTAGGCTTTTTTATAATCTTACCTTCATTCTTTATACTAAAGGGAACAAGTTTAACCTACAAATTGTTATTTATATTCTCATTTTTAGTTCTATCTGGTATTTGGATACTTAATGTTATGCTATCAGCTCTAAAAAATTATCGGTATATATTCTACTCATTTGCAGTTTCATACTTTGTTATTTTTGTTCTATCTATATTCTTCTCCTATCTAAATTTTGGACTTGAAGGTTTACTATCTGCGTTTCTAATTGGTCATTCACTACTTTTCTTTTTACTTCTCTTTATTATAATGTTTGAGTTTAGCTCAAATAGATTTATAGAGTTTGATTTTTTAAGAAAAGAAAGAATTTATAAAAGTTTAGTTTTTACGGGATTTTTTCTAAACTTAGGTTTATGGATTGATAAAATTATATTTTGGTTGCATCCAGAAACAGGAGATAATATTATTTCAATTTTACGGGCATCTATCTTTTATGATTTACCAATGTTTTTAGCTTATATTGAAATAATACCGGGAATGGCACTATTTCTTTTAAGATTAGAGACAGACTTTGCTCAAAAGTATGATGAATACTATTCTGCAGTTAGAGAAGGAGGAACATTAAAGTCTATAGAGGAAAAGAGAATTGATATGATTTTAACTGCGAAAAGCTCTATACTTGAAGTTTTTAAAGGTCAATTAATATTTACACTTTTATTTATAATATTTGCAGAGCCAATATTTAGATTTTTAGAAATACCTATTATCTATATCCCTACATTTAACATAGTTTCTATAGGAACATGGCTCCTAATCTTTCTTCTATCAATATTAACTATTCTATTTTATTTGGATAGAAGAAAAGAAACATTTATAATATCTCTTATATTCCTACTGTCTAACGGAATTTTTACATATATATCTATAATGTTAGGTTTTGAGTATACAGGATTAGGATTTGTTTTTTCATGTCTAATATCTTCAATTACTGCATTAATAATAGCAACAAAAGTTTTTGATAGGTTAACATATGAGACATTTATGTATCAAACATAAGATTTTAGTTATCTTTTTTAGCTTTTTTATAGGGATGGTATCTGTTTTTGGAAGGGAAGATAAACCTTCAGTATGCTTTTTCTACCATGATAATCCACCTTTTGAGTTATACAAGGTATGTGATTGGTTAGTTGTTGAGCCAAGAAATAAAAATGTTTACAAAAGGGATAAAGCTAAGCTTATAGCCTATATATCGATAGGTGAAGTAAGTAAAAACAGTGAAGATTATAAGAGTATAAAAAAAAGTTGGATAATTGGTGAAAATAAAAACTGGAACTCTGTTGTCTTAGATATAACTAATCCTGAATATCAAAAATTTTTATTAAAAAAAATAAACAAGTATAAAAACTATGATGGTTTTTTCTTCGATACAGTTGACAGTTATCACTCAGTTTTAAAGGATAAATCTAAGAAATCGAAATATGAAAACTCCCTTGTAAAATTTATAAAGTCAGTTAAAAAAATATATCCATCTAAAAAAATAGTTTTAAACAGAGGGTTTGAGATATTTGATAGTGTTAAAGGTTACATAGATGGGATTGCCGTTGAAAGTCTATTTTATGGATTAGATTTAAAAAATAATGGTTATAGGGAGATAACAGAAAAAGAAAGAAACTGGTTATTACCTATACTGAGAAAAATTAAAAATAGTGGTGTTAATGTAATAGTTATAGACTATTTACCTCCTAAAGAGAGGAAGAAAGCATTTGAAATTTCTAAAAAAATCCAGAAGTTAGGTTTTATCCCCTATATAACAAATAAAGAAATCAATACTATAGGAACTTCTTTCTTTCAGATTAAACCTAGAAGGGCATTAATCTTATACGATAAAAGAGCTTGCCCAGTTTTAATGGAGTGTGGAGCTCACTATATGGCTCAGCTTATATTAGAGTATTACGGATATATTCCATATTTGAGAGAAGTTAACACAGAATTACCTCCTTTAGATGAGCCTTTAGTAGATAAGTATGGGGCTATAGTTGTATGGTTAGGAGTTAATCAAGTTCTAAACCCTAAAAAGTTTCATAAATGGATATTAAAAAGAATAGAAGAGGGAAATAGAATTATTTTTATGGACAATTTTGGATTTCCTCTAACTGATGAGTATTTAAAACCTTTAGGAATAAAATCAGAATTAAATAAAGATGACAGCGATAATTTTAGAGTAGTTTATAAGGATAAGATTGTAGGATTTGAAAGTGAACCTTTTGTAAATTTTGGAGATAGGGCTATATATCCAGTTGGTAAAAACGCAAAACCTTTACTAATTTTAAAGAATAATAAAGGGCAGGAAACTGCTCCAATAGCTTTAACTGATTGGGGTGGTTATGCACTATATGGAGCAGGAACATACACTAGATTTAACATAACAATGTGGGTTGTGGAGCCTTTCAGTTTCTTTAAAAAAGCCTTAAAGATAGAAAACTATCCTATGCCAGACACTACTACACTTTCTGGAAATAGAATTTTATACATCCATATAGATGGTGATGGCTTTGTTCAACCTTTGGACTACAATCCAAAGAAATTTTCACCTGAGGTTGTCAGAGATAAGTTTGTGAAGGTCTACAAATGGCCTCACTCTATATCTGTAATAGAGGGAGAAATTGCTCCTTGGGGAGCATATCCGAAACTTCCACATAAAAAACTTGAAAAGATAGCCCGTTCAATATTCTCCCTTCCAAACGTTGAGCCTGCAAGCCACTCATTTAGTCATCCTTTTAAATGGTCTGAAGTGTTAAGCTCAACAAAAATAAAAAAGGGTTATGCATTACAGATAAAAGGTTATAACCACTTTAATTTAAAGAGAGAAATATTGGGCTCCTTAAAGTTTATAAACGAGAGACTAACTCCACCTAATAAAAAGGCTAAACTTTTTTTCTGGACTGGTGATTGTAATCCCCCTGTTGAAGCATTGAAGTTATGCAAAGAGTATGGAATTTTAAATATTAATGGAGGAGATACAGGAATATCTTATAAGGAGCCATTCCTATCGTTAGTTGCTCCAATGGGTATTGACAAACATGGTTATTTCCAAGTTTACGCATCCTTTCAAAACGAAAACTATTATACTGATGAATGGAAGCCACCATATCATAGATTTAGGAATGTTATACAGGCTTTTGAGTTAACAGACAAAAAAAGAAGATTAAAACCTATCGATATCTACTATCATTTTTTTATTGTTTCAAAATATTCTTCATTAAAGTCCCTTTATGATGTTTATAACTGGGTGGCAAAACAGGAGATATCACCAATATTCACATCAGATTATATAAAAAATGTT
>JALSPY010000156.1 GCA_026985705.1 Hydrogenothermaceae bacterium
TAGATATAAATCTCCTATTTCTCCCTTTATATCTTTATAACCTTCCCCTTTAATTTTTAGAACGGTTTCCTGTCTAATATCTTCAGGAATTCGTATAGTTAATGTTTCATTTTTTATATTTTTTATTACTATGTATTCTCCAGCTTTTGCTCTTTCTTTAGGTAATTTTAATTCTCTGTATATATCCTTTCCCTTTATCTTTATATCTTTACTTTTATTAAACTTTACTTTTATTAATAAATCTCCCGGTATTCCTTTATATACCTCATTACCACCTTCATCTATTTTTAGAACATAATTTTCTTGGATACCAGCAGGTATATATATATCCCTTTCAACTTCTGCTTTGATTAGTCCTTCACCACCACAGTATTCGCATGGATTAATTATAATAAATCCCTTTCCTTTACATTTTACACAGGGAATATTTATTAACCATTTTTTTATTTTTCCTACACCTTTACAGGTATAACATTTCTGTATAAATGAGTTTTCAGTCGTACCGCTTCCCTTACAATTTGGACAAATCTTTTTTTTAGTATAGGAAATTTTTTTATAAACTCCTTCAAAACCTTCCTTCAAAGTTATAAATACTTCTTTTTTTATATCTTTACCTTTTATTTTTTCTCTATTTTTTAGATTTAGAAACTCACCTAACTCTTCATCTATTTTATTCTTTATAAAATTACTTTTTCTCTTTAAATCATACTCTTTTCTTTTATTATCGTCCATAAGTGTTTCGTAAGCTTCAACTATCTTTTTAAATAGTTCCTGATTTTCAGGATTTAAATCTGGATGATACTTTTTTGCTTTTTCTCTAAAAGCTTTCTTTATTTCATCTTTAGAAGCAGAAGGGGAAACCCCTAAAAGCCTATAAAAATCCATTTTTTATTTTTCTTTCTCTTCCTCCTCTTTATTCTCTTCCTTAGGCTCAACAGCCACTACAACTTTAGCAGGTCTAATTATTTTACCTTTATATTTATAACCTGTTTGCACCACTTTAACAATACTGTTAGGTTGGTGTTCCTCTGTTTTTATAGCTTCTACAGCTTCGTGTTCTATTGGATTGAACTCACAACTAGTTTCAACCTTTTCCATTCCATAATCTTGTAAGAATTTATGAAGTTGATAATGTATCATCTGAATACCTTTAATAAAGGCATTAATATCTGTAGCTGTCTTTGCACTTTCTAAAGCTTGCTCAAAATTATCTATAATCTCTACAAAACCTTTCAGAATTCTTAATGCTCCCTCTTCCTTTGCTTCCTCTTTTTCTTTTCTCATTCTTATTTTGTAATTTTCAAATTCATCTTCTAATCTTTTGTAAGCTAGACTTAAATTTTTAGCTATTTCTTCTGTTTTCTTTAATTTTTCCCTCAATTCATTAACTTCTTTTTCTATATCTTCGCATGGATTTTCCTTAGTCTTTTCAGCTTTTTCTGTTTTTTCTTCGTTTACCTTATTTTCTGAGATTTCTTTTTCTTCATCATTTCTTATTTGAGTTTCCTTATCTTCTTTCTTTTCTTTGGACATTATAATTACCTCCGATCTTTACTTATTTATTATAAGAAAATATATAATTAACTTTATAATATTTCAATGATTAATCAATGTGAGGAGAAATGTTGTATAGTTTATCTGCTAAAGAAATAATTTCCCTATATTCCTTAAGTTTTAGTTTAAGATATGGAGGAATACTTTCCTCTCCGTTATAAGCTCCAGCAAATACACCGGATATTAAACCTATAGCGTCTGTATCCCCCCCAAAATCTCCATAACTGTTAGCACCATTTATTATTATCTGTTCTGTATCTCTTGGAGTTTTTAAGAATATAAATAAAGCTTGGAAAAAACTCTCTAATGCAAATGAGCCGTTTCCAATCAAATATATAGCTTCGTCGTAAGAAATTTTTTCTTTAATTAACTTTTTAACTAAATCCAAATATTTTTTCGTTTCTTTCAAAAAAGCATATTCCTTTAATAAATCTATAAATTTTTCAAACTCGTCTTCTAACTCAAACTCATCTTTTACGAGATAAGAGATAGAAACTGCAATTAATGAGGCAATATCTAATACAATTTCATTTTTATGAGTTAAACTTACAACTGATTTAGCAACTTCAGAAGCTAATTGAGGTCTTAAATAGTAATATAAACCTATGGGAATAGATGGTAATGTTCCCTCTATACTGCTTCCACCTCTTTCAACTTCTAAACCATTCTTTAAGATGTTTATTGCATATATAAAATGACTATCTAAATATTTATGTAATTCTTCTCTTTCACTAAATTCTATATATTTTTCAACGATATACTTTAAATCTGGTATTTTTTTATCAATTAAAGCTTCAGTTATAAGTTTGACTATCTGAAACTCTGAGCTTGTCTCTCCTGCTTCTTGAAAACAGGCAGGAGAATTAGGATGTGGTTTTAATAAAAATCTTATTTTATCTCCATAATATTTTTTTACTTCTTCCTTTGTTAATTCCTCAACACACATTCCTAAACTATCGCCTACAGCTCCACCGACAAAAGCTCCTCTAAATTTTTCCTTTATAATACTCATTCTATCTCCTTTATTTTATTGTGTGTTTATAAACACATTGAATT